>JALONW010000383.1 GCA_025454725.1 Anaerolineae bacterium | reverse complement strand
TTCCGCTGGAACAGCGAGTCGGCTGCCCGCGTTACCGAGCTGTTGGCTGGCACCGTGGACGGTATCGACAACCCCGGTCCGGCAGACTTTGCGCTGATTGAGGGTGACCCGAACCTGACCCTGTACCCGCGCATCGGCACCAACGTGTTCTACATCGGCCTGAACAACACCATCGCGCCGTTCGACAACGTGCTGGTGCGTCAGGCAGTGGCTCACGCCATCGACAAGCAGCGCATCGTCGATAACTTCTTCCCCGAAGGTTCGATTGTCGCTGACCAGTTCATGCCGCCGTCGATCCCGTCGGGCTACACCCCTGAAGTCGAAGGCTTCCCGTTCGACCAAGAGCGCGCCCGCGAACTGCTGGCCGAGTCGGGTGTTGAGCTGCCGATTGAAGTCACCCTGACCTACCGTGACGTGGTTCGTGGCTACCTGCCCACCCCGGGCATCGTCGGCAACGACATCGCGGCGCAGTTGGCCGAGGTCGGCATCAATGTGACCGTTGAAGTCGTCGAGTCGGGTGAGTTCCTCGCCCGTACTGGCGCTGGCAGCGAGGCCATGTACCTGTTGGGTTGGGGCGCAGACTACCCGGATGCGACCAACTTCCTCGACTACCACTTCGGTGCGAACCCGAACATCCAGTTCGGCAACAACCACCCGGAAATCACCGAGCCGCTGAGCGCTGCCGCGCAGCTTTCGGACTTCGATGCCCGTCAAGCGCTGTATGCTGAGGCCAACGCCGCCATCCGCGATCTCGTCCCGATGGTCCCGGTGGCGCACGGTGGTTCGGCCACTGCGTTCCGTGCCGAAATCGCTGGCGCGCACTCGTCGCCGCTGGGCAACGAGCAGTTCGCTGTGATGGAAGACCCGTCGGATGATGTGTTCGTGTGGATGCAGAACGCCGAGCCGATTGGTCTGTACTGCGGTGACGAGACCGACGGCGAGTCGCTGCGCGCCTGCGAGCAGGTCGTCGAGGCGCTGCTGGCCTACGAAGTTGCTGGTTCGGCGGTCATCCCGTCGCTGGCGACCGAGTACTCGGCCAACGAAGAGCTGACCGAGTGGACGTTCACCCTGCGTGAAGGTGTGGTCTTCCACGACGGCAGCACGCTGGATGCCAACGACGTGGTGATGAGCTGGGCGATTCAGTGGGACGCTTCTAGCCCGCTGCACGTCGGCAACACTGGCGCGTTCGAGTACTTCGGCTACCTGTTCGGCAACTACATCAACGTCCCTGAGACCGAAGAGTAGTCCGACTGGGGGATTCTATCCCCTATTTGTATGATGGGTGGTGGGGGCATCCCCACCACCCATCCCTGTTTAACCCCTTGTTTTGGTCCTTCAACAAAGTCTTATCTCTATGTCGCGATTTTTGGTCAGACGCCTGCTCTCTGCCGTGCCGGTGCTGTTGGGTATTTTAATCGTCACGTTTGTGTTGGCGCGTTCCACGCGGGGCGACCCATGCCGTGCAATCCTTGGTGAACGTGCGACGCAGGAGTCGTGCGATGCCTTCGTCATCCGCAACGGCCTCGACCAGTCTATTCCTGTCCAGTTCGGCTACTACATCACTAACCTCGCACGCGGCGACCTCGGTGAATCGTTTCGGTCGGGGCGCACGGTGGTCGATATTTTGGCCGAGCGCCTGCCCGTGACCATCGAGCTGGCGCTGACGGCGCTGGTGTTGGCCGTATTGGTCGGTGTGCCGCTGGGGGTGCTGGCCGCCTACCGCCATAACTCCGCCATCGACGTGGTGACGATGACCGGAGCGAATATTGGCATCAGTATGCCGGTATTCTGGCTGGGTCTGATGTTGAGTTACCTATTTGCTGTGGTGTTGAAGGATACCCCCCTTTCGCTGCCCCCTTCTGGGCGGCTGACAGCGGGCTTGAACCCCATCCCTTATTACGAGTTGTGGGGCTGGGTGGCCGAAGGGCAAACCCCGCCGCCGCTGTGGGTGTTCATCGGTCGGTTTTACATCCTCAACAGCCTGATTACCGGCAACATGGAAATTTTGGGTAATGCCGTGCGCCACATGATCCTGCCCGCTATTACGGTTGGGACGATCCCGTTGGCCATTATCGCCCGCATGACGCGCTCCAGCCTGTTGGAGGCACTCAGCCAAGATTACATCCGCACCGCACGCGCCAAAGGTTTGGCCGAGCGGCTGATTGTGTTCCGCCACGGGATGCGTAACGCCCTACTGCCCGTGGTGACGATTATTGGCCTGAACTTTGGATTTTTGGTGGCGGGTGCGGTGCTGACCGAGACGGTCTTTGGTCTGACGGGCATCGGGCGCACGCTGTTCGAGGCCATCACCGCCCGCGACTACGCGGTCGTGCAAGGCGTGACGCTGGTGACGGCGGTCGCATTTGTGGTCATCAACCTGTTGGTTGATTTATTTTATGGCGTGC
This sequence comes from Anaerolineae bacterium, assembly GCA_025454725.1. GTDB lineage: Bacteria > Chloroflexota > Anaerolineae > Aggregatilineales > Phototrophicaceae > Flexicrinis. The sequence goes on along the minus strand of JALONW010000383.1, from coordinate 1,660 downwards.
TAGACCCACGCATCCGGCTGAGTTAAGAGACCTCCAGATGAGCAGTAATTCCCCTGAAGTACGCCCGATTAAGCTGGGTATGGACACGCTGGGCGAACGCCGGTCGCCGTGGCGTGATACGCTCTGGCGCATCCTCCACAACCGTTCGGCGGTGGTCGGTCTAATCATGATTGGTTTTATGCTGTTGGTGGCGTTGGGGGCGGACATCATCGCCACGCACGCCCCCAACGAGCCGATGTTCGGCAAGCCGGGCGAGGTCGCCCCGCTGCCGCGCAAGCCGCCGTGTGTCCCCGCGTTCGGCTGTGAAGAACCCATCCACATCATGGGACTAGACCAAAACGCCCGTGACGTGTTCAGCCGTGTGGTGCATGGCTCGCGCTTGTCGTTATTTGTGGGCATCACGGTGGTGGCCTTCTCGCTCACCGTCGGCGTCCTGATTGGGCTGGTGGCGGGATATTTTGGCGGCTGGGTCGAAGACCTCTTAATGCGGGCGATGGACGTGCTGCTCGCCTTCCCCTCGCTGCTGCTGGCGATTGCCATCGTCACCATCCTCGGCCCCGGCTTGCAAAACGCGCTGCTGGCGATTGGTATCGTCTCAGTGCCGGTTTATGCGCGTCTGGCGCGCGCGTCGGTTCTAAGCGTCAAAGAGATGGAGTACGTGACGGCAGGACGGGCGCTGGGCGCAGGGGCGGGGCGGCTGATGTTCGTCAACATCCTGCCCAACATCCTCACCCCGCTGATTGTGCAGGCTACTCTGGGCGTCGGGACGGCGGTCATCGAGGCGGCGGCACTGTCGTTCCTCGGACTCGGCGCACAGCCGCCCGACCCCGAATGGGGGCAGATGTTGAGTGAGGCGCGGGCGCTGGTGTTCACCGCGCCGCACCTCGTCTTCTTCCCCGGTTTTGCCATCACCTTCGCGGTGCTGGGCTTCAACCTGCTGGGCGACGGCCTGCGCGACGCGCTCGACCCTCGTATGCGCGGCTCGAACTAGGGCGCTCGCCGCCAATCCGACAAAAATCCCCCACCCCGTGCGCGAGGTGGGGGATTTTTGTGCCATCAGTGGACGAGATTGGCGATAGAACCGACGCGGGGTTTGCGCGATACTGGGAAAAAACGCTGACCATCCGCACACCCAGAGGACTGCCGCCCCGATGTACAAAATTCCCTTCAACAAGCCCTACGCCACCGGGCGCGAATTCGACTATATGCGCCAAGCGGTCGCCAACAGTCACCTCAGCGGGGATGGCCCGTTTACCAAGCAATGCCACAGCTTCCTAGAGCGCTCGCTGGGCGTGGATAAGGCGCTGCTGACCACAAGCTGCACCCACGCGCTAGAGATGTCCGCGCTGCTGCTGGACATCCAGCCCGGCGATGAGGTGATTTGTCCGTCGTTTACCTTCGTCACCAGCATTGGCGCATTTGTTTTGCGCGGCGCACAGCCGGTTTTCGCAGATGTCCGCCCCGACACCCTGAATATCGACGAGGCCAAGCTCGAAGCGCTCATCAGCCCGCGCACCAAGGCCATCGTCGTGGTGCATTATGCGGGCGTGGCTTGCGAGATGGACGCCATCATGGCGATTGCCGGGCGGCACGGCGTCCCGGTGATTGAGGACAACGCGCACGCGCTGTTCAGCCGCTACAAGGGGCGCTATACCGGCAC
>JALONW010000050.1 GCA_025454725.1 Anaerolineae bacterium | reverse complement strand
AGTCGATATTTTCCACGAAAATATCGCGTTGGATGCGCCCTGCTGACACAGCCCTCCGACCCTGTGACTGCGAGACAACCACCCGGTTCTGAGCCATCAGGCGCTGGACATAACGGTTGCCGCAGGTACGCTGAAGCTGGACGATTTGGTGGGGCGATAGGGGGAGCGCAGGTGTGTTCGCGGAGACCGATGGCTCATTTATGACAGAGCCAATGCTCTGCTGTTGGTCATAATCCGCTGGCTGTTTGCGAACACCCTGTAAGAGACGTCGCGGCTCCATTATCCCCCCTGCTGTAATTTGCTACAATTCAAATAAGATTACCATGTTTGTTACAGAGACTGTATGAGAGTTTTCCACAGTAGTCCACCCGCCCGCGTTGCGTCGGTCAGCCGCCGGGGGCGGGGGGTACGGGGCGGGTGTATACTGGTGTCTAATCTTCAGATGTAACTTGACCAACAGGTACCGCCGCTATGGAACTCTTCCGCATCATCTTCCTGTTCTTCGTCGCGCTGGCGTTCATGGCGAACCCCACCGGGGCGCAGGACGCGACCGCCACCGCCGAACCGACGACCGAGGTCGTCGAAATCACGCCGGAGCCGACGCCGCTGCCCGCCTCGCACCTGCTGACCGGCTTCAACTATGAGCCTCAGGGCTGGAACAACTGCGGCCCCGCCACGCTCACCATCGGTTTGAGCTACTTCGGCTACACCGATAACCAGAACCGCGCTGCCAACTTCCTCAAGCCCAACCGCGAGGACAAGAACGTCAGCCCGTGGCAGATGTCGGAGTTCGTCAACACCCGTGTGCAAGAACTCCCGGTTTATTCGCTGGTGCGGATGGGCGGCACACTGGAACGCCTCAAGGCGCTGTTGGTGGCGGGCTACCCGGTCATCATCGAGGCCGGTTATGACCCCGAACCCGACCGCTTGGGCTGGATGGGTCACTATCTGTTGGTTATCGGCTACGACGACAGCACCCAGCAGTTCACCACCCACGACAGCTATCTCGGCGCGAACACGCGCTACAGCTACGCCGACATCCAGAAGTTCTGGCAGCACTTCAACTATACCTACATCGTCCTCTACGAAAGCGGCGCGGAGCCTGCGCTGCTCGAACTGCTCGGCAGCGACGCCGACCCTGTGCAGAACGCGCAGAACGCGCTCGCCCTCGCCACGCAGGAGGCCACCAACAACCGCGAGGACGCCTTCGCGTGGTTCAACATGGGGACGAACTTCGTCGCGCTGGAACTGTATGACCGCGCCGAGGTCGCCTACGACGAGGCGCGCCGAATCGGTCTGCCGTGGCGGATGCTGTGGTACCAGTTTGGGCCGTTCGAGGCGTACAACGAGCGTGGGCGCTATGAGGATGTGATTGAACTGGCAACCCGCAACCTGAACGATGGCGGCGGCCAGTACGTCGAGGAGACCTACTATTACGCCGCTGTCGCCCGCCAAGCGCTGGGCGAGACCGACCGCGCCGTCAACAACCTGCGTGAGGTGGTCAACTTCAACCCCAACTTCACCCCGGCGCAGGAACTGCTCGCCACGCTGACCAGCGGCCAGTAGTAAAACCCGCTAAACCCACTGTTTTGGGGCGTTTGGGCTAGGCAAAAGCTTAGGTTAAACGCCCCAATTGTTTTACGCTGGCTTATACACGGATTCCGGCGGCGCGGGCGCGGTCAAGGAGCGACTGCGCGGCGCGCACCATCGGCATATCGACCATCTTCCCCTCAAATGTGAATACCCCCGTCCCGGCGGCCTGATGGCTGTCGTGTTCGGCAATTAGGCGGCGGGCGCGGTCAATCTGTGCGGCAGTGGGCGTGAACACCTGTTGGACGGCGTTCACCTGCCGGGGATGGATGCACAGCTTGCCGGTATAGCCCATCTGCATGGCGCGCTCGGCCTCGGCCACCAGTAGCGTCTCATCGGCTTTGACATCAATGAACGGGGTGTCCAGCGCCTGTAGTCCGAACGCTTTGGCGTGTGTGACCACCGCGCTGCGGGCGTAGAAGCCTTCCCATCCCTCTTGGGTGCGGACAGCGCCCATATCGCCAGCGAGGTCTTCCGCGCCGAACGCCAGCGCTTGCAGGCGGGGCGCTGCCGACGCAATCTCGCGCAAATTGACCACGCCCAGCGCCGTCTCGACCAGCGCAATTAGGCCGACGCCCCCCAGCGGCCAGCCGTAGGCGCGTTCAGCGGTCGTCAGCCACGCATCGACCTCGCGCACGTCTTCGGCGCGCTCGACCTTCGGCAGAACGTACCCATCGGGGTGCGCCGCAATGGTCGCCTCAAAATCGGTGCGGCACAGCGCGCCCAGCGAGACCGGGTTGAGGCGCACCAATCGCTCAGAGCGCCCAAAATCCACCTCACGCAGCGCGCTGTGGATGCTTTCGCGGGCGGCCTGTTTGTGGTTGAGCGCCACTCCATCCTCTAAATCCATAATGATGGAGTCCACGCCCATTGCGGCGGCCTTCTCAATCTTCTTGCGGTCATCGCCGGGCATGAACAGCAGTGCGCGTCGTATGGTGGTCGGCATCGGGCTACCCCTCCGGTGATTGGCAGACAGCGGTCATCTATGACGCCTATTCTACCGCTAACGGCGGGCATGTGGACGGTGCGCCAACACACCTACAAAAAACACCCCGTTCCAGCGCGGAACGGGGTGTTTTGCGTTTTAAGCGGTCACGCAGAGCGCTTATTCGCCGGGGACACTGACTGGGGCGGTGCTGAAGCTGTTGCCCCAAGTGCCGTAGTCCGAGCTGGTGATGCCGTTGGCCTCGCTGCCGGTGTAGCTCTCCAAGCCTTCACTCATGCTGACCAAGACGAGGCCGCCGACTTCAAGGCTGATGCTCCCGGCGTGCGCCGCCGCGAGGCAGACCGACGAGTCGTCGGTGTAAATGTCCGTCCCCCACACACTGCCCTCATCACCCGCGCAAATCGGGCAGGACACCACGTAGGTCTCGTCCTCGGTGTAGCTGAAGCTGTAGCTGCTCTCGCCGCAGGTCAGCTCGGTGACGAAGAAGCTCTCGCCGTCCAGCTCGATGGTGGCGGGTGAGCCGGTGTAGGTGTCGTTCAGCACGGTGCTGAGGGCAATTTCCTCGATGGAGGCGATTTCTTCCTCTTGAGCGAACCCTTCGAGGTAGCTGAAGTTGTAAGCCACGAACAGGTCATTGTTGAGCTTGACGAGGTAGACGACCTGAACGAAGTCGTTCTCCTCGATTTCTAGCACGGTGCGCGGGTCATAGACCTCGACCAAGCGGCCTTCTTCTTCCAGCACGACCGTCCAGCTTTCCACCGGGTCATACTCGGTGTCGCCCGCTGCCTCGGCGATGAAGCTGATGGAGTCGGTCTTGTAGACTTCGGGGCTGTAGAAGCTGCTGATTTCGCTGACGCTCACGCTGGCGGTTACGCGGGCGTTCTCGGTGCTGAGGCTGGTGAAGGTCTCAACCGTCTCATCTTCCATCAGCAGACCCCAGCCCTCAGCCAGCGTCAGCTCGACGCCGCCGCAGAATTGGATGACGCCTTCCGGCATGTCGGCGACGGCGATGGGGCAGCCTTCTTCACCCTCGACATCGGTGTCGGGCGTATCGATGTCCGGGGCATCGGTCGGGGTCTCGACGACCGTGGCGTTGGCCGGGTCGAAGCTGGCGCTGCCGACGATGGCGGTGGCGGTCTCGACGAACGCCTCGCTGACCGAGCCGGATTCAGCGATGATGATGCCGACGATCAGCCCTGATTCGGTCTCGATGACGATGACCGTCCCCGTGCCGAGGTTGGGCAGTTCGCCACTGGCGGTCAGACCCGTGCCGTTGGCGAGGGTGATTTCGGTCGGCTCCGCTTCCAAGCCCTGAGTCCCCAGCGCCTCGAAGATGAATGATGCGGTGAGCAGGTCTCCAGCGTCTTCTTGGGTCAGGCCGGCCAGTTCCAGCACGCCCTCGCCGGTCATGACGAGGACGCCTTCTTGGTTTGCTTCGTCCAGCACGCCGACGACATTCGGGCTGAGTTCTTCGACGCTCAGACCGTCGGGGTAGCTGAAGGTCAGGCCGCCGGTGCTGGTGAATTCGTTAGCGAGGTCCTGCGCAGCGACGACGATGCCGGTCAGCATTAGTGCCAGCGCGAGGAAAATGCGGATGTGCTTCATGTGGGTTTTGTCCTTTGGTGGGTTGGCTCACTGGATAAGCGTATGATGGGTTGTTTTTTTCCGCAAGTCACCCCGATGGTATGGGGTAGGGTTCACTACATGATGAAACATTAAGATTGCTTGCCCATCACTGACGGCGGGGTAGAATTGAAATCAACCACACCCTTAACAGTCTAATTTTCTGAATAAGAGGTTGACCATGACCCCCACTGGCCTGATTCAGGTGATGATTAGCAGCGCACGCGGCGCGCTTGACCCGTTTCGGGAGCTGATGGCTGATGTCATCAACGAACACCCCATGATGAAGGCCGTCCGCATGGAGACCGAGGTCGCGCTGCCCGACGACGAGGCCATCGCCTTCTCATACAACATGGTCAACAAGTCGGGGCTGTACATCCTGCTGCTGGGGTCGCGCTATGGCTATGTCCCCACCGACCCACGCAACCCCAGCGGACTGTCGATGACCCACCTCGAATACCTCAAGGCCAAAGACAACGCCACACCCACCTATGTCTTCATGCAGCGCGAGGTCAACCCCGACATCGGCGAAGTCCGGTCTGGCGGGGCGCAGAAGCTGCTCAACTGGCGCGACGAGCTGCAGCACGGGCGCTTTGTCAACCTGTTCGACGACGCAGCGCAGCTAGAGCGTGAACTGCGGCGGGTGCTGAACCAGTTCGCTACCAACCACGCGGCCAAAGCCGCCAAACCGACCGAGGAACCGTCGCCGTACCCCGCGCCGCCCACCCTGTTCAGCAAACCGGCCTACGTGATGACCAATAGTTTTGTCGGGCGCGCCGCCGACCTCGCCGCGATGGACGAGTGGGCGCAGGGCGGCAAGTCGGTCATGGTCATCGAGGCGATGGGCGGGCTGGGCAAGAGCGCGCTGGCGTGGCACTGGGTCAACCACCACACGCCAAAATTTTTCCCCGGCTGGGGCGTGATTTGGTGGAGCTTCTACGAGCGCGGCGCGACCCTAGAGGCGCTGGTGACCGACGCTCTCTCGTATATCACGCGCAAACACCCCCGCGCCTTCCAGAACATGACTGCCCGTGAACGCAGCGATTTATTGCTGTCTGAATTGGAAAAATCCCCGACGCTGCTGGTCTTGGACGGCCTCGAACGCGCGCTGGTGGCCTATGCCGGGCTGGGCAGCGCCTACCAACGCGACGACAGCATCCCCGATGACGCCGACTCGCGCCAGTGCATCGACCGGCAGGACGCCTACCTGCTGCAACGGCTGTGCGCGCTGCGAAACAGTCGCGTATTGGTCGCCAGCCGCTTGATGCCCCGCGACTTTGAACAGTACGACCTGCCCAAGCCCGGCGTGCGGCGCTACGACCTGCGCGGCTTCACCTCGGATGATGCCTACGCGCTGATGCTGTCGCTGGGTGTGCGGCGTGCCGAACGCACCAACCTCGACGTGTTCCTCGCTAAGATTGACTTTCACCCGCTGTTTATTAAGCTGATTGCTGGCGAAATCCAGCGCTACAACGCCGCCCCCGGCGATTTTGACCGTTGGCTGGCGGCCCGCGGCCACCGGCTGGACTTCACGAAATATTCCATCGAGGAACGCGACGAAAAGACGCTCGATTTCCTGTTCGAGATGCTCAATACGCCCGAACGGATACTGCTGGGCAAAATCGCCGCCTACGGCCGCCCCATCAGCTATGACGAGATGCTGGCGCTCAACCCCGATATGCCGCCGCGCCAGCCCCTGCCGCCGCTGCCACCGCTGCCGCAGGTCAGGCCGTTCCCGTTCGGGAGCCTAGAGGCCATCCGCCTGCGCCGCGCCATCGAGTTTGCCGAGAATGACGACGATCGCGCCGGGTTCGAGGCGCGCCTGCGCGAGCAGGAGGCCAAAGACGAGACCAACCGCCAGCGCATGGTAGACAGCCGTGACGGGCTGGATGAACAAGCGCGCAGCGTTCGCGCCCGTCGCAAGCAGTTTTTAGCGCGCTACGAGGAAGATTACCGCTCGACGGATGAGTACCAGCACGCCTGTGAGCGCTTCGACACCATCCTTCAGCGGCTGGAAGGGTTGGGGCTGTTGGACTGGGACCGCTCGACCAACATTTATGACTTGCACCCGCTCATACGCAGCCACGCCCTGCGCTTCTTGGACGACGATACCAAGAACGCCACCTTCGCCCAGATTATCCAGACCCTCTCGACCGCGCCGCGCCCGCGCATCGACCAGCTTGACGATGTGATGCTGCTGCAGAACCAGATTGACCAGTACCGCGTCTACATGTTGCAAGGCCAGAACGATATGGCCTCGAATCTGTACATCCGCTACCTGCTGACGGCGCTGCGGCGGCTGGGCGCAAACCGCACCATCATCAGCATGTTGACTCCGATGTTTAAGGGGCGTTTCGACCGGATGCCTAAGGTGGTCAATGCGCCGATTCTGGCAGTTGAATTGGGGCGCGCCTTCCACCGCATGGGCGACGCCGACACCGCCCAAGAACTTTTCCGGCTGACGATGGACCCGGTAGACGAGGGCAACGCCTTCAGCATGAGCATCTCGGTCACGTCGTATGCCGAGGTCTCGGTCGATATGAACAACCTCTACACCGCCGACCGCGCCTACCGCCTCAGCGGTGACATCATGCCGCACGACAACATCGCATGGTTTTATGACGACATGCTGCGCTTTAACCTGACGCTGGGCGACCTTGAGGCGGCGCGCAGCTACGCCGACCAAGGGCTGGATTCTGACCTGCCTGACCACAACCCGCGCTTGTGGCAGGGGCGCTTCAACCTCAACCTCGCCCGGATGTACCTGATGACGGGTGAACTCGAAAAAGGGGAGGTGGCACTGCGCGACGCCGAGGAACTGGCGCGGGCGCTGCTTGACCGGCGCTATGACGAATCGGTCGCCATCCTCAAAGGCGAATATGCCGCCACACGCGGCGACCTCGACGCCGCCGAGGAACACTTCCTCAACGCCCGAAGCATCGCCCAGCCGACCGGCCAATCGACGGCGCGGGAGAACGTCGCACTGGCGATGATTGCGGCGGAGCGCGGCCAGACCGAGGCCGCCCACCACGCGCTGCACGACGCGCTCAATGACCCACGCCTGACCCTGCTGGAAAAGACCACCATCTACTTCCGCGCCGCACAGGTCTACCAGCGCCTCGGCGACACCGAACAGGCCAAAGACCTCGCGTGGCAGGTGTATAACCTCGCCTGCGCCGACGGGACGCCCTACGTCCGCCGCCGCGAACTGGACGGCGCAGCCGCCATCCTGCGCGAACTGGGCGAAGACCCCGCGCCGCCCCCGCCGCTGGACGAGTCGATGCACGAGCCGCTGCTGCCGTTCGAGGAAGAAATCCGCCAGAAGTTCCCGCCGTCGGCCACTTCTGACGGCAAATCTACGGGCGGCGGCGAACAGTTCTACATCCGGGGGCGCGACTGGTTCCAGATTGGGACGATTGCCTCGTTTGGGCTGGGTCTGGAGCTGACCGACCTCAGCCGCGACATCGTGCATAAGCTGACGACCATCAGCGACATCATTGTGCCGTATGCGGTGTCGGCGATGGGGCAGGAACCGGCCATGCCCGACAGCTATGAGACCACGCTTCAGCGCGCCGCCGCTGAGGACCTCGTGTGGTCTTACGATGAGGAGCAGGTGCTGGATAAGGTGTTCATCATTGCGCTGATGCTGACCACCGACGGCGACGGCGAGGACGCCTTCTGCTATGTCAATGTGCGGGGTGACCGGCTGCAAGCGCTGTTGGAAAAGACCCGCAGCGGTGACCTGTTCCGCCTGAAAGACTACGCCACGGTGGTGCGTGTGGGCAAGGGCATTCCGTCGCCCGCTGACCGCCGCGCCCTGCACGCCGATTTCCTGTTCCGCGAGGACTTCATCTCGGTTCGGCTGTTCCCGCCCCTCGGTGAGGTGACGGGCAACAATGGCAGCCGCCCCGCCGAAGAACAGCCGGGGCTGTACCTCGTCGGCAGCGCCGGTTTCCGGCTGGGGACGGTGGCCTGCTTCGGGATGGGGCTGGAAACCGACCCGGTAGACCCGACCGTCCGCAGCATCGCCGAGAAGCTGGCCTCGCTCAACAACCCGACCGTGCCGGTGGTCTATTCCAAGGTCGGTACGGACATCACGCCCCCGGCGCTGCTGACCACCGACCTGACCCATAAGGGCTGGTATGACCTGCTGTGGACGGTCAAAGAGTCCCAACTGATGGCGCGGGTGTTCAACATCCTGCTGCTGCGCTCGCATGACCGCGACGGTCTGCCGGTTTACGCGCTCATTAACATCCGCCTAGACCGTTTTGAGGCACTGATGAATAAGCTGGCCGAGAATAAACCGTTCCGCCTTGAGGACTTCGCCACGCTCATCCTGCACGGCGCGGGCGACCCGACCGAGGCCGACCACAAGCGCATGGAGGATGAGTACCTGTTCGTCGAGCGTTACGTCAATGTGCGGCTGTTCAACCCATTGGATTAATCAGGGAAGCCCGATATCTGGCTTTTGGGGTATTCTAGGGGGTGAGGTTTTGGTTTGGCCTAGCGAGTCCGCCGCCGTGTAGTTGCAGGTGTTCACGCGGCGGTGTATAATTCCCCGTGATGTTCACCGCAACGTTTGTGGGGAACCATTTTAGTGTGGATTTTGCCGGGTGTCATGGGGATGCGCGGCGTGTCGGGGTCTTCCGGGCAGCGGTCTTGGCCGGCGGGGCTGACGGAGTAAATACAGGAAACAAGCATGACTGATCAGAGCAATGAGCCGTTGGACGAGACTGCTGTGCCGCAGGCCGGGGGGGCCGACGCGACCGAGGAGACCGGGGGCGTTGAGTCGTCTGCCCCTGCTGAGGCTGCTGCCACCCCTGTCGTGCAGGACGAGGGCGCTGGCGCATCGGAGACAGCGGGCGATGACGAGCAGGCTGGTGGTGAACAAGCCGCCGCGTCTGACGACCGCCCTGCGCCGCGCTTCAAGCGTGGGGACGTGGTGAAGGGCAAGATTGCTGTCAAATCACCGCTGTCCATCACGGTCGATTTGGGCGAGGGCCTGATTGGTGAGATCATGAGCCGCGAGCTGGAGCGCATGACCCCCGCGCAGATGGCCGAGTTGGAGGAGGGCGCGGACGCTTCGGTGTTCGTCGTCAACCCCCGCACCAACGAGGGCAAAATCCTGCTCTCGCTGGCACGCGCCGCCGAGGAACTGGATTGGCGCATGGCCGAGGAATATCGCGGTGAGCAGCGCATCTTCGTGGGCGCTGTCGCTGGGTTCAATAAGGGTGGCCTGATTGTCCGCTTCGGGCGTCTGCGTGGGTTTGTCCCCCTCAGCCAGATGAGCGACGACCGCCGCCAGATCCTCCAGACCGCCACCCCACAGCAGTATGACAGCATGGTTAACCAGAACATCTCGGTCAAGGTGATGGAGGTCAACAAAGACCAGAACCGCCTGATCCTGTCTGAGCGCATGGCGAACCGTGAGAACCGCGAGAAGCGTAAGGACGAGCTGATTAACCGTCTGAACGTCGGGCAGGTGCTGACCGGTAAGGTCGTCAGCCTTGAGGACTTCGGCGCGTTCGTCGATGTCGGCGGCGCTGAGGGGCTTGTCCACTTGACTGAGCTGTCGTGGAAGCACGTCACCCACGCCAAGGAACTGCTCAAGGTCGGGCAGGAGGTCAAGGTTGAGGTGATCTCGATTGACCCGGAGCGCAAGCGCATCGGCCTGTCGATCAAGCGTACCGAGGAAGACCCGTGGGATGAGGTCGCCAGCGGTTACGTGCAGGGGCAGCTCGTGCGCGCCCGCATCACCAAGCTGACCAAGTTCGGCGCGTTCGCCCGCTTGGTCAACAACAATGAGATCGAGGGCTTGGTGCATATCAGCGAACTGAGCGATCAGCGCGTCAACCACCCCAAAGAGGTGGTCAACGAGGGTGACACCCTGACGCTGCGTGTGATCAAGATCGACATCCGTGGCCGCCGCCTCGGACTGAGCCTCAAGCGCGTCAACAGCGCCGAGTACCTTGACGTTGACCTTGGGATGCGCCGCGACGACGAGTAGGCCGCGCCGCTTTGGATTATCTTGTCATTAAACCGCCTCACTGGCTTCAGCCATGGGGCGGTTTTTTGTCATACGTTAGGACCTCGGCTCGATTAAGCCCGTGCGCGCTGGTCGAGTGTGTAGACAATCGCCACTGCGGCGACCACATGCATCAGGCCAAGTGATATGACTGCGCCGGTTGGCATGGGTGCGGTAAATAACGGCCCAAACGACAGCAGCAGCCCCACGACCGCAATGATACGAAAAGTGCTGAACGGGCGGGCGGTGAAACGTCCCAGCAGCCACAACAGTCCGGCAGCCATGAAGGCGGGGATCAGCGAAGCGGCGACGACTGCGAAGGCGGGCAGTTCTGCGAATGGAGTATCCGGCCCCGGCGGCCCCATCTGGACCATGATTGGCGCGGCTCCCAGCACGGGCGGCAGGATAAAGAAGATCAAGAGGTTCACGACGGCAGCGATGCCACCACCGATGAAGGCAGCAGGCACGAGCTTGGCGTTCGCAACGGTTTGGCGGGTAGGCTGGACAGCGACCATAGTAGGTTCCTTCTTGCTTGCGGATGCGGTCAATAGAGGTGTAGCCCGGCGGACGTTGGGCAGCACGCCGCTCTGGTTGTCTATATTTGTTTAGCCGGCTAAATGATAGACGGCTAAATAATAACACAACAAATACCAAGGTGTCAAAACGACTGGGCAGCGAAGGTTTTAGGAACTCGAATAGAACCAACAGCGCCCCGGTTATCTTGTATTGACCGGGGCGCTGTTTTGCGTTTAGGGGTGGGAATAGAACGGCCTACGACGGGCAGAATGTCTCGGCGTTTTCGATGGCGTCGTAGATCTGTTCGATCCGGTTTTCGGGGTTGGGGTGCGTGCTGAAGAATTCTGGCTGGCCACCCCCGCCGCTGGCCTCTGCCAAGACTGCCATCACCTCAGCCATGCCGACCGGATCATAGCCCGTGTCGAGCATCAAACAGATACCGATCCGGTCAGACTGGATTTCGTCGTCGCGCCCATAGCCCATGTTGATGAGCTGGCCGATCATTGCCGCCGTTTGTGTCGTGCTGGCGTCACCGGAGGCCACCGCCACCGCGCCGATGATGCCGTTGGATAGGTCATTCTGCGCAATCTGCTGCGCGCTGTGGCGGGCGAGGACGTGGACGATTTCATGTGCCAGCACCCCGGCCACTTGGTCCTCGGTATCGAGTTCGCTCAGGAGCGCCACGGTGATAAAGACCTGACCACCCGGCAGCGCGAAGGCGTTGACCGTTTGGGCGTCGTTCAGCACCGTAAATTCGAACTGCCACGGCGTGTCACGGGCAATGCTGTTTTGCACCAGCGACCAGCCAATTTGGTCGATGGCCTCCTGCACCTCAGCGTCGGGGTATTCGCCGCCGAACTCTTGGATGAGTGTGGGCGCAGATTGCAGTCCCAGCGAAATCTCTTGGTCGGGCGTCATACTCAGATACTGCGTCTCGCCGGTGACGGGGTTAAATTCCTGCGAGCTGAAATAGGAGATGAGCGCAAAGACCGCCACCACCAGCCCAATGACGAGCCGGATAACGCCGGATGCACCGCCTCGACTGCTCATCGAACGCCTATACATGGTTGACCTCCTGAGCGATAAACGGCTGGTCATAGTGGTCGAATAGTTCGTAGACCCCGCCCACGACCAATCCGAACAACACGTGACTGACCAGCATGGCCGGGCTGTTGATGGCGAAGAACCAAGGGAACCAAACGGTCAGCGCGTACAGGTTGATTAGGTAGATGGCGAGGCCGAGGATTGCGCCGCCCGCCAGCCCGACCAACAGGCCCCAGCGGTGGACGACCAGCACGATGAGGAGGGTGAACGCCAGCGAGAGCAGGGCGTGTATGCCCACCCCAACCACGAACACCGTGGCGGGCTGTGCGCCGGTCAGCACGCCGTCACCCATGACCAGCGATGCGATGTAGCGAACCGTTAGGCCGGGAGTCATGCCGAACAGCGCCCATGTCAGCGCCATATTCGCCAAGAGGAAGACCACGCCACCGGTCAGCCATGCCAACAGCACGGCGCGCCATAGGATGTTACTGCGGAGGGATGTAGACATATGCCAACTGCTCCTGATAGAGGGTAAAGTCAAAGTGATGAGGGGGCGGGTGATGCGTGATGAGGGAGATAATCTCCAAGATAATGGTGTACATCCAATGTGAAATGATGTGGGGTGAGGGCAAAAGACGCCACGCCCCTACAGCCAGCCGCGCCGCCGGAACATAAGGACCATCATGCCGGATGACAGCACCATGGCTGACAGCACAAAAAACAGCATCATCCCGCCGCTGATGGGCAGGACAATCGCGTCGGTGGTGGTAGCGAAGTTTAGCTCCAATAGGCCGCTGAGGAAGGTCAGGGGTAGGAATATCATCGAGAAAATCGTCAGCCGGTTCACGGCCTCGACCATTCGGCGCGACTGCTGGTTCTGCATCATGTCGAGGACATTGCTGGACAGGTCGCGCTGCGAGTCAATGACATCGTAGACGCGCAGCAGGCGCTCATAGAGGTGGCGGAACAGGTCGCGGGTGCTGCCGTCCTCACCGAGGCGCTTCTCACCGATGACGTTGGAGATGACCTCCCGCTGGGGGGCAACCATCTGGCGCAGGTTGATGAGCTGCTGTTTGACGCGGTAAACCGGCTTACGCATGGCGTCGTTAACCTTGGCGTTGGCCGGGCTGTCGAGCAGCTTCTCCTCCAGCCCGTTGAGCTGGTTGCTGATGCGGTCGAGCAGGGGGTAATAGGCGTCGATGACCTGCTGGGCGGTCAGATACAGGAAATACGACACACCGGCGTTCCATGCGTCGGGGTTGTGCGCCACACGCTCATAGGCGCTCTCGACGGTCTCAGCGCCCGACGGGCGCACCGTAATGAAACAACTGTCGGTGATGACGCAGTGGATTTCCTGACCCTGCACCACGCCGCCCTTGATTTGCGGCTCAAACAGCGACAAGAACAGGTATGAGGCATAGACCATCAGGGTCGGTCGCCGGTCGGCGCGCAGCAGGTCTTCAACCACCGCCGGACCGAGTTTGAAGATGTCGGCCAGCCAGTTCACCTCATCGGTGGTCGAATCGACAATATCAATCCACGCTTTTGCGCCGTCTGCAATGGCCTGTGCCAACTTCTCACGGGTGGGATTCCGGCGTACCACAAGTTCTTGCTTTTCCTCATCGAACGCTGCCACCAGTGAGCGTATCATCGGTTGACCCTGCTTGGCCTCTTGTTTCATCATACCCATCAAAACCCTGTCACCTACAGTAGAACCATCGACAGCGGCGGGGGGCTGTTTCGCCCGCACCGCCGCATCGGTATGTGTGTGTACCTCGTGTGCGGCTCCTACTTAGGAGTTTACCGCATGGTTGACGCGCTCGCTCACTTCTTCTTGAAGTTTGCTCGCGCCGTCGCGGACGGTCTTAAAGACCTGACCAGCGACGTCGCGCCCGTGGCTGCCGGCCTCGGTCAGCGTCTCGACAATCTGCTTGCGGGTCTTGTCGCCGGGGCGGGGTGCGAGCAGCAGCGCTAACAGCGCACCGATACCAATCCCCAACCCCGCCACCATCACCGCGAGGGTGAGACGGTCGCGCTGGGCGCGGAGTTCGGCTTCACGGCTGTAGTAGATACGTTCGTTCATCGTCTTTTTCCTCGTGCGTTCACGTTTAACGGTGTGTTTTGGGGGTGGGTACTTGCTCGGTCGAGTCATTCGTGTTAATCAGTTTTTATAGGGTTAGGGGGGTGGCCTAACGACCACCCCACGGGCGAGGTGTGCGCCCGGTCGTCCTAGTCGTACTTCAGGCGGTCAGCCCACTCGTCAATCTGACGGTTGGCCTCTTCCTTGGCGATGCCGTAGCGCTCTTGGATGCGCCCAGCCAGCTTCTCGCGCTCGCCGTTGATCTGATCCAACTCGTCGTCGGTCAGCTTACCCCAGCGAACCTGAGCCTCGCCCTTGAACTGCTTCCATTTGCCGACAACGCGGTCCCATGTCGAGGTAGCCATAATGGTTTGTCTCCTTAGGTGTAAATCGTTCGGTCAGAATGGTGTGATTGGTCTCGCTGGGCAGGTCATCGTGCTGAATGTCCTGCCCATGACATCACTATAGGCCAGCATCGGTTTAAATCCGTGTGCCGGGCGGTCTATTTTGGGATAGGCCAAGTGGCTACCCGTTTCCACCCGTTTGTCCCATCGGCGATGATGCTTTTATTGGTTAGACTTCTATCAATCACACAAAAAGAATCAATAGAATAAACCGAACCAGACGCACCCTCGCCCCACCCCATACCATCTAGCGCCATGAGGACGCTAACCCAATGACCAATCAACGTATCTTCACGATCACACTAGTGATTTTGGCTGCCTTAGCCACGGGTTATGTCGTCTTCGTCAGCGTGCGGGTGATCATTCTGTTGTTGATCGCCATCATCATCGCATCGGCGCTGCGCCCGTTGGTG
>JALONW010000382.1 GCA_025454725.1 Anaerolineae bacterium | reverse complement strand
GCCGATGGCAACCCCATCACCGTCAACGCGCAGGCACAGGCCGCCTCCAACGTCCCGGCCAGTTTCTACGACGGCACATACCCCGATTACCGCCGCGCCGTCCTGACCCAAGCACCGATGATGACGCCGACCCCCACCCCCCTGCCGCCGGGCGTTGACCCCGCCGACATGGGAATCCTGCCGACACCGACACCGTAAGCATCAGCGACACAATACAAAAAAATCCCCCTCCGCGCTGGAGGGGGATTTTTTCGTTCAGTTTTTTGGCTTCAGAGAGGAATAGGGCGGAGCGGTTTAGCTCTCGCCGCCGTCCGAGCTGTCCCCATCCGAGCTGCTGTCGCCGCTCGAACTATCGCCGTCGGAACTGCTGTCACCGTCCGAGCTGCTCTCGTCGGCAGCAGGCGGCGCATCAATCACTTCAGCGGCGGCCACGGCCACAGGGGCAGCCTCGCCACCTTCAGCAGGCGCACCTTCACCGGCGGCCATGCCCCAGCGCTGGGTGAACCCGACGCGGCGCTTCTCCGGCTCTAGGTGGCTGATGCGCAGGGTCAGGCGGTCACCCTTCTGGACATAGCTGTGCGGTTCCTTCAGGCTGCCGTCGCCCATCTCGCTCAGGTGCAGCAGACCTTCGAGGCCGTTGTCCAGCGCGACGAACGCACCGAAATCGACCACGTTGGTCACGCTGCCCTCGACGACTTGGCCTTCGTGGTAGCGGGTCGCGGCGTCGGTCCACGGGTCGGGGAGCAGGCGTTTGCGGCTGAGGGCGATACGGTTCGTGCCACGGTCAAGCGACAGCACGTAAACCTCAATCTCTTGGCCGACCTTCAGCACATCACGCGGGTGATCCACGCGGTGCCACGCCAATTCGCTGACGTGGATTAGACCGTCCGCGCCACCGAGGTTGACGAACGCGCCGAAGTCGCGCAGACCAGTGACGGTCCCCTTGACAACATCGCCTTCCTTGAGTTCTGCCAGAAGACGAGCCTTCTGTTGGGCGCGCCATTCCTTCTGGGCTTCACGCTCGCTGAAAATCAGGCGGCGGCGGTCCTGCTCGACCTCGATGACCTTGACCACAAGGTCCTTGCCGATCAGGTCGCTGGCCGCGTCACGGCGGTCGCCGCTGAGATTGACGCTGGTCAGGTGCGAGGAGGGGATAAACCCTTCCAGACGCTTCCAGCGCACGAGGATACCGCCTCGGTTGCTGCCGACCACGCGCACATTGTCTACTTCTTCGCGCTCCATGAGCTGGCGCGCCTTCTCCCAGTCGTAGCGCTGCAACCCCATGTTGATCGAGACGACGAGGTTGTCGTCTTGGTCACGCGGGTTGAGGATGTAGACCGGCACTTCCATCCCCGATTTGAGGCTCTTGCGGAACTCTTCGTCGAGGCGCTCAAGGTCTTCGGACTTGACGATCCCGTCCTGCTTGGCGCTGAGGTCAACGATGATCTCCCGTTCGCGGATCTCGAGAATGATCGCGTTGCGGATTTCACCACGGCGCAGGTTGGCCGGGGCGAAACTCGCGGGATCATTCAACATGCTTTCAAAGTCTGAGCTGTTGTCCATCATGGGCGTTTATCTATACTTGGGTTGCCGATAGCAATACGCCCCGCCGACAGTTCCCAAGCTGCTCTGTCGTGGGCCGCAAAACGCAATTGGGTTGAAAAAAGCCGATTGCCCTTGCTAGCAGTATACCACAGACTCCCCCTCAGATTCATCTTACCCATCGGGCTTTCTGTAATTTCTCATCCCACCCCCGACCAGATGGGTATAGCTCATGTTGTGATGCACACTGGACAATCACCCACTATTTTGGGGCGCTTTCCCACCGCTGTTGGATGAGAGTTGTTTCTCATGCCTCGCTCATGTGTTAGAATAACCCACCTTAACATATTCCCAGTTCAACTGACCCCCAACTCATGTGGGGGAGTTTAAGAAGGTCTATATCTGCATGGAGAATACCGCAAAGCAAGCGGACGCTGCACCAAAGACGGCAACCATTCTGATTGCTGCCCCTGACCAAACCCGGCGGCAGTTCAACCTCGTCTTTGCCGACAGCAACTACTTCATCCTTGAAGCCAACTCGGACGCGGACGCCCTGCGCCTCGCCAAGACCGCCCGTCCTGACTTGATTCTGCTGGCCTATCAACCGCCCCACTTCGATGCGCTCAACCTGTGTGCCGCGCTCCACCGCGCCCCCGTCCACCAGCATATCCCGGTGGTACTGCTCATCGAGAACGAGGACGAGCTGCTCATTAACCGGGCGCTGGAAAGCGGCGCGAGCGACTACATCAGCTACCCCATCCGCGCCAACATCTTGCGCCAGCGCGTGCGCTTCCTGCTGCGGATGCGGGCGATGCAGGCCGATTTGCAAGAGAAAGAGGCGCGCTACCGCATCATCTCGACCAGCATCTCGGACTACGCCTACGCCTTCCGCGTCGAGCCGGGCGGTCAATTTCTGCGTGAGTGGTATACCAGTGCTTTCGAGAAGATTACCGGCTATACCGACGCCGAACTGGGCGAGGGCGGCTGGAATAAGGTCATACACCCCGACGACATGCCCATCGCTGAAGCGCGCAGCGTCAAGCTCTTGCGCGGCGAGAAAGACGTGAGCGAGTTCCGCATCCGCACCAAATCCGGCGAGGTGCGCTGGCTGTGCGACACTGGTCAGCCCATCTGGGACGATGAACAGGGGCGCGTGACGTGGATTTACGGCGCGGCGGAGGACATCACCGACCGCAAGCGCTCTGAGGAGGTCATGCGCCGCCAGACCGCGCAGCTCCAAGCGCGCAACGAGGAGCTGGACGCCTTCGCCCACACCGTCGCGCACAACCTCAAGAACTCGGTGGCGTCGATGATGATGCCCGCCAGCGTCGCGCTCAAATATTATGACAAGATGGACGACGCCCAGCGCCATGAGCTGCTGGCCGGTATCGTGGACAGCGGCTACCGCGCCCGCGCCATCATCGAGGCCATCCTGCTGCTGGCGGGGGTCAATCGCCAGAATACGGTCGAGATTGGGCCGATGGACATGCACGAGGTCATCCTCAGCGTCCAGAACCGGCTGCACACCATGATTACCGAGGCGCAGGCCAAGGTCATCATGCCGGACGACATGCCCAGCGCGGTCGGCTATGTGCCGTGGGTTGAAGAGGTGTGGGCGAATTACCTCTCGAACGCGCTCAAATATGGTGGGACACCGCCGCTGGTGCGCTTCATGGGCGAGGTTCAGCCCGACGGCATGGTGCGCTATGGCATCACCGACAACGGCTCCGGCATCGCCGAGGAAGACCAGACGGTGCTGTTCACCCCGTTCACGCGCCTGTCACAAGCCAAAATTGAGGGGCATGGCCTCGGCCTATCGGTCGTGCAGCGCATCGTCCAGAAGCTGGGCGGTCAGGTCGGCGTCGAGTCGCAGGTCGGCAAGGGCAGCACGTTCTGGTTTACGCTCCCGGCGCGCATGGCGGGGGGTTAGACCGCCTCTTCCCCCACCCCCGCCGACACATCGGCTTGCATCTGCTCGAACAAGCGGCGCAGCAGGGCGCGCTCGGCTTCGGTGAGCGAGGCGGTCATCGCGGCCTCCATCTCCGCCCAGATGCGGTGCAAATCGGCTTGGATGTCGCGCCCGGCGTCGGTGAGGTACACCCGTGATAGACGGGCGTCATTGGGGTCGCTGCGGCGCTCAATCCAACCGCGCTTCTCCATCCGCTGCACCATCTTGGTGACGGTCGGCGGCTCGACACACAGCATCTCGGCCAGCGCGGATTGAGGCAAGCCCTCCTCATGCGCCAGCCGGAACAAAATCTGGTCTTGGCCGGGGTACATCTCGAACTGCGAAAGGAGCTGCTCGGCGCGGGCGCGGTGCGCCTTGCCCAGCTTGATGAGCGCGTAGCTGAGGGTGTCTTGGATGCAGTCCATGGAGTGGTTCGCCTGTGTTTGTTAGACGGCTAAAGGATAACACGGGGGGCGTCGGGGTGTCAAAGGGAGTGAGCGACAAGGGTTTTTCGGTATCATAGAGAATATGATACGTCATACCCAAGAACCGAGGTCACATGCTCATCTTATTCTGTGCCGACCCCTTATCGT
>JALONW010000381.1 GCA_025454725.1 Anaerolineae bacterium | reverse complement strand
CACCAGATGTGGGCGGGTGAGGTACGCCCCTACCACGGCAAGCACTACCACCTCGCAGAGACCCTCGACCAGCCCCGCCCCATCCAACAGCCGCACCCGCGCATTATGGTCGGCGGCGGCGGCGAGAAAAAGACCCTACGGCTGGTGGCGAAATATGCCAACGCCTGTAACTTTGACGGCGGTTTGGGTGTGGATGGCCTACGCCACAAGTTAAACGTGCTGCGCGCCCACTGCGATGAACTGGGGCGCGACTATGACCACATCGAAAAGACGGTTGTTACCGGCGCAAACCTCGTCCCCGGCGGGCGAACAGCGAAAGATGTCGTGGCCTACTGCCAAGAAATGCGCGCCGTCGGCATCGACCACGTTATCTTCAACATGACGAACCTGCATGACTTGACCCCCATCGAGACTTTCGGCGCGTCGGTCATCCCTGAGGTGGCGGGTCTGTAGGTCATCCCAAATCATCGCCAAAACTCGTGAACCGTGCTACAATCGGCTTGCGCGAATAATCAAACGCACATTCGATTCTTTTGGTTTACGAGGGAGAGGACACCTATGACTTTTTCTATTAAGAAAGCGGCAGTCATCGGCAGCGGCACGATGGGCGGCGGTATCGCGGCACTGTTGGCCGGGGTCGGCGTGGACGTGATGCTGCTGGATATTCCGGCCAAAGAGACCAAACCGGGCGACCCTGCCGCCAAGCGCAACGCCATCGTGGCCGATAACCTCAAGAAATTACAGGGGATGCGTCCGGGGCAGTTGTTCAGCGCCGCTGACCTTGCGCGTATCCGCACCGGCAACACCGAGGACGACCTCGGTAAGCTGTCCGACACCGACTGGATTATCGAAGTCATCGTCGAGCGGCTGGACATCAAGCAGGCGTTGATGGCGAAGCTGGCCGAGGTGGTCAAGCCGTCGGCGATTGTCACGAGCAACACCTCCGGCCTCCCCATCTATAAAATTGCCGAAGGCTTGCCCGAACACTTTACCCGCCGCTTCCTCGGCACGCACTTTTTTAACCCCCCGCGCTACCTCAACCTGCTGGAAATCATCCCCCACGCTGGCACAGACGCCGACGTGACCGAGTTCATGCTGGCGTTCGGGCGCGATGTGCTGGGTAAGGGCGTCGTGCTGTGCAAGGACACGCCCAACTTCATTGGCAACCGCTTCATGTCGATGAGCGGGATGCAGGCGATGAATTACGCCATCGAAAACGGCTACACGGTCGAAGAAGTGGACGCGCTGACCGGGCCCCTGATTGGCCGCCCCAAGACCGCCACCTTCAACCTGAACGACCTCGTTGGTTTCGACATCGCGGTCGGCGTGGCGCGCAACCTATACCCCGCCATCCCCGATGACCCCGCCCGCGAGGTGCTGGCGAACCCCAAGACTGCCGCCCTGAGCGATGAACTGCTCAAGCGCGGTTGGCTAGGTCGCAAGAGCGGTCAGGGCTTCTATCTGATGAAGAAAGGCGCGGGCGGCGAAAAAGAACTGTGGGCGCTCAACCTCGACACGCTGGAATACGAAGCGCCCAAGACCGTCGAGTTCGAGTCGGTCAAAGCGCATGGGCGCGTCAAGCCGACCGGCGAGCGCATCAAGCGCCTGATTGCATCAGACGACCGCGCTGGTCAGTATCTGTTCCACATGCACGCCTTCTATCTCGCCTATGCGTCGTTCCGCGTGCCAGAAATCACCGACAGCATCGTCAACATCGACAGCGCGCAGAAGTGGGGTTTCGCTCACGAGATGGGGCCGTTCGAGATTTGGGACGCCATCGGCGTGGCCGAGTCGGTCGAAAAGTTCGAGGCGGCAGGCTACCCGGTCGCGCAGTGGGTGAAGGACATGCTCGCCAGCGGCAAGCCGACCTTCTACCAGCGCGATTCGGCGGGCGTCGTCACCGGCTACTACAGCCCGCAGGCGTCGGCTTATGTTTCGATGCCGGATGCGCCCAAGGTGTACAAGCTGGCCGACATCCGCGCCCGCAAATCGCATGTGGTGGTCGAGGACGAACACGCCGCGCTCATCAACCTTGAGGACGGCGTCCTGTTGATGGAGTTCCGTACCAAGCAGAACACCATCACCGGCGGCCTGCTCGACATGGGCTTCAAGGCGCTGGAAATGCTGGAACTGCCCGAATGGCACGCGCTGGTCATTGGCAACGACGGCGAGCGTTTCAGCATCGGCGCAAACCTCGCTGACGCGATGGGCGGCGGGCCAGAGGGCATCGACGCGGCGGCTAAGAAGCTGCAAGACTTCGGTATGGCAATGCGGACGGCGGCCAAGCCGGTCGTGGTCGCGCCGTTCAATATGACGCTGGGCGGCGGCCTCGAAATCACGATGCAGGGGACGGCCATCGTCGCGCACGCCGAGCTGTACACCGGCCTTGTCGAGGTCGGCGTGGGCATCATCCCGGCGGGCGGCGGTTGTAAGGAGCTGCTGCGTCGCATCGTCAACCCAGTAGCGCAGCGCGGCGCAGATGTGCTTGAGCCGCTGCAAACCGTCTTCCAGATGATTGCTACCGCCAAGACCAGCGAGAGCGCCAAGCAGGCGCAGGAACTCGGCTTCCTCGCCCCGACCGATAAGGTCGTGATGAACCGTTCGCAGCTCATCGGTGAAGCCAAGGAATACGCGCTCGGCCTGAGCAAGACCTATCAGCGCCAGCAGCACGAGCTGATTTGGGCGGCAGGCCGCGACGCTTACGCCGCGCTCAACCTCGGCATCGCCAGCTTCATCGAGTCCGGCGTCGCCAGCGAGTATGACGGTTTCATCGCCCGCAAGCTGGCCTACGTCTTGACCGGCGGCGCACTCAGCCAGCCCGGTTGGGTCAGCCCACAGCTCATCCTCGACCTTGAGCGCAAGGTGCTGATGGAACTCATCATGCAGGAAAAGACCCAAGAGCGCGTGATGTACATGCTGGCGAACAACAAGCCGCTGCGGAACTAAATCATTTTATCCCTGCGCGGGCGGGGTGGGGGACTGCGCGAACATCGGCGCGACCTCGACCCTACCCGCCAGCGGGGACTCGAACGCAGGTAAATCTAAAACACATGGATATCCGGCGGGCGCGCAAGCGCGCCCCTACATCATGTCCCGTCTTAGGCGAAAATGACATCCGCGGGGATGATGCGCACTGTAGGGGTCGGCTTGCCGACCCGCTAAGACCATCCAACACTTACCCGTATAATCCAAACCCAAACCAAGTCTACCCTTAAAAGGAATCCTACCCATGACTCGTGAAGCCGTAATCGTCGCAGGCACGCGCACCGCCGTCGGGAAAGCCGTGCGCGGCAGCACCAAGTCCGCCCGTTCGGATGACATGATGGCGACCGTCATCAAGGAACTACTCGCCCAGACCGAGGGCAAGCTCGACCCCGCGCAGGTCGATGACCTCATCGTTGGCTGCGCGATGCCGGAAGGCGCGCAGGGGCTGAACTTCGCCCGCGTGATTGCGCTGCGCGCCGGTCTGCCGCTGGAAGTGGCCGGTCAGACCGTCAACCGTTTCTGCTCGTCCGGCCTTCAGACCATCGCGATGGCCGCCCAGAGTATCATCACCGGCAGCGCCGACATCATCATCGCGGGCGGCGCAGAGTCGATGTCGCTGGTCCCGATGAGCGGCCACCACATCAGCCCCAACCCCTACATGGCCGAACACGACCCCAACGTCTATATGGGCATGGGTTTGACCGCCGAGCGCGTGGCGTCGGAATATGGCGTCAGCCGCGAGGATATGGACGCTTTCGCCGCTGCTAGTCACGCCAAGGCCGCCGCTGCCTATGACAACAACCGTTTTCAGGGCGAAATTGTCCCGTTTGAGTGGGAAGAAACCACCGTCGGCGCGGACGGGATGCCCACTACCAAGACCCTTCGCATCGATGTGGACGAACACTTGCGCCGCGAGACCACGCCGGAAGGCCTCGCCAAGCTCAAACCGGTTTTCAAGCCGACCGGTTCGGTGACGGCAGGCAACAGCTCGCCCCTCAGTGACGGTGCGGCAGGCGTGATTGTGATGGAAGCGGAGACCGCCGCCCGCCTCGGCCTGACGCCGCTGGCGCGTTTTGTCGGTTTCAACGTGATGGGCGTGCGCCCAGAGGTGATGGGCATCGGCCCAGTGGCCGCCGTGCCGAAGGTTCTTCAGCGTACCGGCCTATCGCTGGAAGACATCGACCTGATTGAACTGAACGAGGCGTTCGCGTCGCAGGCGCTGGCCGTCATGCGCACGCTGGAAATGGACCCAGAGAAGGTCAACGTCAACGGCGGCGCGATTGCGCTGGGTCACCCGTTGGGCTGCACCGGCGCAAAGCTGACCGTCACCTTGATGAACGAGATGAAGCGCCGCAACAGCAAGTACGGCATGGTCACCATGTGCATCGGCGGCGGCATGGGCGCGGCGGGCATCTTCGAGAACCTGAACTAAGACCAAACCAACCCTACCCGAAACAAAAAAGCCACCCAGAACCGGGTGGCTTTTTGATTTATGGGTCAATCAGTCGTGCGGCTTACGCCCCGCCTAGGATGAAGGCCGGGACAATCAGGCCGAGCGTCGCACCAGCTAAAACCTGCGCCCGCGTG
>JALONW010000380.1 GCA_025454725.1 Anaerolineae bacterium | reverse complement strand
GACCCCTCCTAGCGCTAGGAGGGGTCTTTTTTTGTCGCTGATGAGATTAACCCTTCACCAACCGACCGGCCTGCACCTGCCAAACCTTGACCGACGCCAAGAAATCCGGCGGGAAGATGCTCAGTTCCGCCGTGGTGATAAAGGTCTGGCCGCCGGTCTTGACGCGCTCCAACAGATAGGCACGGCGCTTCGGGTCGAGTTCAGCGGCCACATCGTCCAGCAGCAGAATCGGGCGCTCACCGGTGCGGTGCTGCATCCACTCGCGTTCGGCCAACTTGAGCGCGAGAATCGCCGTGCGCGCCTGCCCCCGGCTGCCGTACAAACCCGCGTCACGCTCGTTGATGAGCAGGCGCAACTCATCACGGTGCGGCCCCGACAGCGTGACGCCGCGCCGGACTGACTCGTCACGTTCGGCCAAGAGTTGGGCGGCAAACTGCGGCGCGATTTGTTCGGCGGTCATCTCACGGTGAAGGTCAAAGCCCAAGACCTCGAAGGCCCGCTGACCGTCGCCTTCTGGGGTGGGTGTGAAGCTGGGCTGGTAGCGCAGGGTGAGCGTCTCGCTGCGCCCCGTTAAATCGTAATGGACGCGCTGCGCCTCGACCTCTAATTCACGTAAAAACGACTGGCGTCCGGCAATCACCCGCGCTCCCGCTGCGACCAACTGCTCGTCCCAGTAATCCAACTCTTTGGGCTGGCCATGCCCCTCGGCGATGCGGCGCAGCAGGGCGTTGCGCTGCGGCAGCGTGCGCTCATACTGGTCGAGGGCGTCCACGTAGGCCGGGACGACCTGCGAGAGTGTCACGTCCATAAAGCGGCGGCGGTCAGCGGGCGCACCTTCAATCAACATCAGGTCACGCGGCAAAAATAAGACCACCGTCACCAGCCCGGCGGCCTGCCCGACGCGGCGCTCGGCCCCGTTGACCCGGATGACCTTGCGGAAGCGCGGCGTGCCGTCCGGCGCGGGTTCCAGCATCAGAGTGACCTCAAACCGTTCGATTCCACCGCGTGACGGGCGCACATCGGCGGCGATGCGCGCAAACGGCATCGGCTCCCCCTCGGTCGCCCAGTTGAGGAGCTGGCGGTCTTGGCTGGCGAACGCACTGCGCGAGGTGGCGAGGTAGTAGAACGCCTCCAAGAAATTGGTCTTGCCCTGCGCGTTCTCGCCATGCAAAACGACCGCCCCGTCTGGCAGGGCGGTCTCTAGGCGGGCATAGTTGCGGAAATGAGTCAGCGACAGCGACGCGACATACAACGGGGCGGCCTTAGTCCTTTGGTTGCGGCGCTAGGGCGCAGAGGTTGCGGTCGCCATGATGACCGGCGTCAGGCTGGGGGTCGGCGTCGGCGTCAACGTCAGTGTCGGCGTGGGCGTCATCGACGGGAAGACGGTCACGGGCGGCGGGGCATTGGTCGGCGTCGGCGGCAGGTCAGCGGGCGGCTGTACGACCACCACACGCAGGTCATTGATGTTGAACTGGTTAGTTGGGCAGGTCATGTCGGCCAGCCGCGCCCACGCCTCGGTGTTATCGACCAAGCGCACCAGCAGGAACGTCCCGTCAGCGCTGCGCCCGGTGAGGGTGCGCGACACCCCTTGGTCCAGCACCTCACGCACGCCCGCGCCCTCGAATGGGGCGGTCAGCAGCGGCACGTCCGGGCGGTTGACCGTACACTGCGGGTCGGCCAGCACTACGTCGAGGGTGCGCTCGAAGGCGATACCACGCTCATCAACGGCCAACAGGCGCACCGTGAAATTGGACTGCGGGAGCGCGGCGAACGAGAAGCTCCCAGCCTCATCAGGCGAGACTACCTCAACCGGCTGACCCAGCGCATCCAGTCCGCGCAGGCGCACCCCGTCGGCAAAGCCCGACCCCTCCCATGAGATGGTGAAGTTCTGGACGATGTTGCGGTAGACCGTGGCGGGCGAAACGCGGATATTATCGATGACCGCCGGACGGTAAACGGTCAGCAAGCGCTCGGATTGGGCGGTCTGGTCGCCATTATAGGCGGTCAGGCGCACCACCACCGTCCCGGCGAGGGCGTCGGTGGCAACCTCTTGGCGCTCACCCACCACCTCAACCGGCTCACCACTGCCGACCTGAAGCGTCAGGCGTTCGGCGTCGCGCACATCCCATTCAGCCACGACCGACTGACCACGTGGAACCTCGGCCACCTCTTCCCCGACCCTGAAGTCTTCAATCACTGGGGTGACGGCGCGCTGGTTGAACAGACCCACCGCCCCAAAAATGACCAATAACACCGCCAGCAGCGCGCCGACCGTCAGCGCCGGTTTCGCCCATGCGGGCAGCGGCGGCTTATCGACCACCGTCCCAGCGACAGCGGCGGTGAAATACGGCAGAATTTCGGACTGAACGGCCACGATGAACGGGACCTCGGTTGCTGCCCCGAACAAGCGTTTATTACGTGGGGAAACCATCCCGGCCACGCTCAAGCGCTGACCCGGCCCCAGCGTCGCGGTGGACTGCGCCAAACGGATGTCCAGCGCTTCGGCGCGGTCAATGGCGGTCAGGTGGACGGGGACCGGCGCGCTGCCATGGTTGTGCAGATGGACACGGAATCCGGCCTTGCCGGTCAAGCGGCGGCTGCTCAGGGCGACGCCAAAGCCTGCGAACGGCAGTACGCGCACCACCAGCGGCGTGCGAACCGCCGCTTCGGGCGCACGGTCAGGGCGCACCGTCACGACCACTGGGTAATCCCCCGGTTGGCTGGAACTGTGGCGGTTGGGGCGGATGTTCATCAAGACCAGACCCGACTCGCCCGGTTCGACCGCCAATGCGGGACGGTTGACGCGCAGCCAGTCCAACGGCAGGCCGCTGACCTCAATGAAATATTTCTCTGGGTCTGGGCCGGTATTGTTGACGCTCAGTTCAAGGCTCATGTATGCGCCCGGCGTCACGCTAATCTGCGGAAGTTGCAGCTCGACGCGGAAGGCATACGATTCGGTGCGGATGCGCTGGGTCTCGTCAAGGCCGGGGCGCATGGGCAGCGTCGGGGCATCATCCACCCCCCGGAAGACCACCCGCAGCGGCCCCAGTTGAATCTCATCGCCGTTGCGCAGGTCTGCCGTCTCGCCTATCGAGACCGAGCGGCCATCGACGAATGTCTCCAGCTCGCTGGCGGTCGAGAGCAGCTTGACGGATTCACCATTGGGGCTGAGGAGCAGGTGGTTGACATCCACCCCATCGGCGTTCAGCACCACTGTGTTCCCGGCAGCGCGCCCGACCGTGACCTGTGGGTCGCGCAGCATGAAGGTCTCTAGGTGGCCGTCGGGCCAGAATATGTCCAATCGTCCGTAGGCAGTCTTCAACGCCGGATTCCTCGCGCAGGTGTGGATAGCAACAGTCGCCTAACGGTGATTCTAAACCGTAACAGCGGAATGTACCAGCACTTCCCCCCATTCTGGCTATATCCGCCTATCGAATGCGGGGATTTGGGGTCATGCAACAAACCTCACACCAGCGCCGAAAAGCCTTGAATCCCCTGCACCAGCAGTGAAACGCCCAAGATCACCATCATCCCCACCGAAAACAGGCTGATGGCGCGGGTCACGCGGGGGTCAAGGCGGCGGGCGCGGTCAAACACCAGCATGAACACCGCCATTAGGCCGAGGAACGTTACATAGAACGCCAGCAGGAATCCGATTGCCGCGCCCAGCGAAATGGCGTAAGCCTCGCGCAGCAGCGGCCCGGTGATTGTACCCCAGAAGATATAGGGCGCAGGGTTGAGGAAGTTCATCAGCATCCCGCGCAGCAGCACCTCCCGCGACGGCGGCTGGCCGGGCGCGTGGGTGGACGCCGGGGCATTTTGGAGGTCGCGCCACGTCCGGTAGGCGATGAAGAACACCGCGAACGCGCCCAACACGCTCAGAGTCGGGCCGAAAGCGGGTGGAAGTTGGCTGAGGAGCAGCAGCATCAGCGTGATGATTGGGATATCGGTCAGCAGCGGCGACAACACAATCATGATGCCGCCGCGCCAGCCGTAGGCCAGCGTCACATTGAGTAGGAGCGTGTGTAACGGGCCGATGCTTGTTCCGGCGGCTGCGCCGAAGCCCGCCGCCTGCGAAATCAGGGTAAGCATACAACGGTCTTTCTGGGGTCTA
>JALONW010000379.1 GCA_025454725.1 Anaerolineae bacterium | reverse complement strand
GCCTCCGTGACCAGCGTCCCAACCATCGACTCCGGCGCGACCATGCCAGTGGGGTGGAACTGCACCAATTCCATGTCCGAGAGCTGCGCACCTGCCCGCAGTGCCAGCGCCATGCCGTCGCCGGTGTTCTCGTCGGCACGCGAAGAACTGCGACGCCACAGGCGGGTATGGCCGCCGGTCGCCAGAATGGTCGAAGCGGCCAAAAAGGCCGTGCGCTCGCCCGTGTTGATGTCGAAGGCCAGCGCACCAAAGCACACCCCACCCTCGACCAACAAGCGTGAGACATATTGATGCTCTAAGACAGAAATGCCCAGTGCATCGGCACGGTCGGCCAACGCATACAAGACCGCCCGCCCCGTCGAATCGCCGACGTAGCAGGTGCGCCGGTATTTGTGCGCACCGAAGTAGCGCTGGTCGATTTTGCCGTCAGCAGTGCGGGCGAACGGCATCCCATACGACTCCAGCTCAGCTATGGCGCGGGGCGCTTCCTTCACCATCAGCTCGACCGTGCGTGGCTCGGCAAGGTTATAACTCTCGATGAAGGTGTCTGCGAAGTGCTGCTGCCAACTGTCCTGTGGGTCAACCGTGCCAAGCACCGCGTTGATGCCGCCTGCCGCCAAGACGGTGTGGGCATCGCGGCGGATGCTCTTGCCGACCACCAACACTTTTTGACCCGCCTCGTGCGCAGCAATCGCGGCGCGGATGCCCGCCGCCCCAGCACCCACCACCAAAACATCGACCATGTGAATATGAGTTTCCATTTTTCGGCCTTCTCCCTCAAGAGGTCGCTAAAAACTGTTCAGTATTGTCTTATGTGTATCGGGGATACTTATTTCCATCGTAGCGGGCTTAGGGGTCGGCAGTAGTCTACAAGCCCCGATAGTTAGGTATCGTAAAAACAGATAGCGCTGAATATGCTCACCCTCCATAAGCTCAAGTTGTTCCGCATTGTGTATGAACATGGGAGTTTCAATCGCGCCGCCCACTCGCTTTACCTCGCGCAGTCGGTCGTCAGCCAACACATCCAAGACCTAGAGGCGGCGCTGGGGACTCGTTTGTTCGAGCGCACGGCGCGGGGCGTCCACCCGACCCGCGCCGGTGAAGTTCTGTATGAGTACGTCGGCCAGATACAGGCTTTATTAAACGAGGCCGAGGTGGCGATTGGGCAGCTTGATACGCAGGCTGCACCGCAGTTAGACGTGTCGGCCACACCGGGCGTCAGCGTGTACCTGCTGCCCCTGTGGTTGAAACTGCTGCAACCTGTGCGCCCTAACCTCGTGGTCAACGTACAAACGGTGCTGACTCAAGAGGTGGTGCGTGATGTATTAAACGGGCGGGCGCATCTCGGCTTCTTGGAAGGCGAAACCCATGATTTGACGCAGGAGGCGCTGGGGCGCGTCCGCGTCTATGACGTGGCCTATGATGTGGTGGTGAACACAGCACACCCGTGGTACGACCGCCTCAGCGTCGCCCCACAGGAGCTGTTGGGACAGCCATTCATCCACCGCCAACCGACCAGCCGCGCTCGGCGCTGGTTGGATGGGGTGCTGGGGCAGGTCGGGGTGGCGCTGAGGAGCAGTGCTGAGTTGGACAGCCCCGGCGCAGTCAAATATGCAGTGCTGAACGGGATGGGGATATCGGTTCTGCCCGATTACGCCATCGAGCGCGAGGTCGAGCGCGGCGAACTGCGGCGCATTAAACTGGAAGGCGTGCCGATGACGCGCCCCCTGCTGATGGTATGGGATAAGCGCCAGCCGTTCACGTTGGTACAGCGCGCCTTCATTGGGGTATTGGCCGAGCGCATCCCAGAATTAGCGGTTTTGTTGTAACCTCATCCCTTTGTGGGAACCTATTCCAGATTGGGCTTACCGGATATAAAAAACGTCCTGCCAGCATAAGCTGACAGGACGTTTTTACTTACGACCACCAAAACACCGTCAATTAGCGGGGCGGCAGCGGTGTCGTCGTAGGAATGATTGGTGTCGGAGACGGTGCTGGCGTAGATGTTGTAAAAACGGTCGGGAACGGGACAACCGTTGGCGGGATGAACGTGACCAAGAACTTGCAGTCCGCCGGGGCTTGAGTGGCGCTGATGCGACCATCGAAGACGCGGGCGTAATACCAACCGCAGTTCCATGCCCACTCGGTTTCGGCCTCGGTCGGCCAGTCGCATTTCCCCTCCCACGCCCCGCCCGCGTAACAGGCGTTGTCTTTGGCGGCATCGGTTTGCGCAAAGGCGATACTGAACACGCCGATGGCGGCAGCCAGCACAAGAAAAGCGGTGACAATCTGTTTCATAGAAAACCCAGCCCCTGTAATGGAGAAGTCAAAATAGATTTAGAGCAATCTTTATCTTAATGTAGGAATGTTTTTTTCGGGGGCTGAGGTAGGGCAACCGTAGTCCAAAAATAGGGAATCAGGGGAATGTCATCAGCAGACAGTGGCATGTGCTACCGGCGCTGTCCATCTCGCAATTAGAGAGGCCCACCTATTGCACCAAAAACCCCTCTTTTAGGAAGAGGGGCAGGGGTGAGGTCTGGACGCCACACCCCAAACCATTCGACATCAGGCGTATTAGTTCTCGCCGCCTCCACCCGCTGTCGGTGTAAGGATAGGAGGTTTACGTGTGGGGGTAGGTGTCTCACTGCCAGTCAATGTCCCAGTCGGCAGGGGTGTTTCGGTTGGGGTATTTGTGATGGTTGGTGTATCTGTGGGAGTAGACGTTGCCGACGGGGTATAGGTCGGAACAAAGGTTCCTTCTTCGGTGGGCGTTTCACTGCCAGTCAATGTCCCGGTCGGCAGGGGTGTTTCGGTCGGGGTGAAGGTAGAAGTCGGCGTAGGCGTATAGGTAGGGGTATAAGTCACGGTCGGTTCGGCAGTATTGGTAGGGGTAAAGGTCGGCTCAGGCGTAATGCTGGGGGTTAAGGTCAAGGTAAAGGTGGGGGTAAACGAAGGTGTGTCGGTCGGCACCCGTATAGGCGGTCCCACAGGCCTTGGAAGACGAACGGGCGTGTACTTCGCCAACGGCTTGCACTCCAACTGAGCTTGGGCGGCGCTGATGCGTCCATCGAGGACGCGGGCATAGTACCAGCCGCATTTCCACATCAACTCGGTTTCGGCCTTGGTCGGCAAGTCGCACATTCCCGCCCACGCGCCGCCCGGATAACAGGCATTATCCTCGGGGTCTTCGGCTAGGGTCTCGGTTTGCGCGAACGCGATGCTGAACAGGCCGATAGCGCCCATCAATACAAAAAACGCCGTGAAAAGTGGTTTCACTAACTTCGCCTCAATTGGATGGACGTTGGTTTTAGGGTTACAGTGTGTAGAAGTTTGCCTATTTTACCATATGATTATTTTCGCAGATGTTATGTTGCTTCTGCGTTCATCCTTCTATCTGTACACCATCGACAATTTCACGCCGATTTGGCCCGCGGTCACGCTCCCTGCGAGAGATAAAGTAAAGCGACTACAACAATAATCACCACTAAACAGAGAAGCGCGAACATGACGGAGGTGGGCATAGACTTGCTACCCCGGTAGCCTCTGTAATGTGTCGGTTTGCCTGCATCATCTTCGCCCCTGACCCACAGTGAGACGACCAACCATTTGTTTTCGTCGGGGATGGTTCTGCCAATAACATGAACATTGGCTCCCCTACTTCTGCCCATAAATTTAATTTTCCCATCCTCTACTCTTTTGATGGCGTCAGGGTTTTGCATGACTTGAATCGCCATATCTTCACTGACACGTCGCAGCATCATACGTTCTCTGGCATGTTTGGTGAACACAACCGTTTTTGCGTTAATGGGAAATTTCTCGTTCACCAGATGAGGCCCCTCAAATTGATAATGGGGCGATTATAGCGAATTTTAGATATTCGCTCCCGAACATAAGCGCATAGTCTCGATACACAATCCAAAAATGGTTGGCCTGCGCGGGCGCAAATGGTTCTTGTGGGCGACGGGGCAGCGCTGTACAGTCAGCAAATCACACCCATCCTCTAACCCACGAAAGCCCCCGACCATGCGCGCCAGCCGCCTGCATTACGCTTGGATTGTCCTCGCCGCCACCTTCATCGGCCTGCTGACCTCGGCGGGCGTCCGCACCGCCCCCAGC
>JALONW010000378.1 GCA_025454725.1 Anaerolineae bacterium | reverse complement strand
CACTACCATCACCAGCGAAGTCGTGCGCTCTCGCCAAGCGCTGCTCACCAACAATGCCCAATTCGATGAGCGCTACCAAGCCGGGCAGAGCATCATCTTACGCGGCCTGCGCGCCATCCTGTGCGCGCCGATGATGGTCAAAGACCGTCTGATTGGCATCATCTACGTCGATACGTCAATGCGGAAGGGCAACTTTACGCCCGCCGACCGTGACCTGATGGCGGCGGTGGCCGGTCAAGCGGCGGTCGCGCTGGAAAACGCCCGGTTGTACTCGCTGGCGGTTGAACAAGGCCGTCTCATGCACGAACTTCAGATGGCCCGCGAAATCCAGCAGAGTTTGCTTCCCCAGCACATGCCGACGGTCAGCGGCTACCAGATGGCCGCGTACTGGCAGGCCGCCCGTGAAGTCGCCGGGGATTTTTATGACGTGTTCGCTCTCGACGCCGAGCGTTTCGCGGTGGCGATTGCCGACGTGTCGGACAAGGGTGCTCCAGCGGCCATGTTCATGGCGGTGGCGCGCACGATGATTCGCACGCTGGCGCATACCGGCTTGAGCGCGTTGCAAACCGTCGCCCGCACTAACGACATGATTTTGGAAGACGCCGAAAGCGGCATGTTTGTCACGGTCTATTACAGCGTGTTCGAGCGCGGCGGTCAGAGTGTTCACGTCAACGCGGGCCATAACCCGATTGTGATTTACCGGTCGGCGGAGAAAAGCGCTTTCCTGATGCCGCGTGGCGGGCGTGCCATCGGTTGGTTCCCGGATAACCCACTGACCATGCGCGAGCTTGAACTTGTCCCCGGCGACCTCGTAATTTTTTATACCGACGGCTTGACCGAGGCTGAAAACGCCATCGGTGATTTCTTTGGGGAAGAACGGTTGATGAAGACGGTGGTCGAGAATGCACACCACAGCGCCGAGGGCGTGCTGTCGGCCATCCTGAGCGCAGCGGCGGCTTTCTGCGGCGCGGTCGCCCCGTTCGACGACCAGACCATTGTGGTCGTCCGATACGATGGTTGATTATTTTGAGTGGTGATTGATGGGTAGGGGCGGAAAACACGATGCGGTTTTTGTAGACGCATACGGCTATTAACTTTCGGCGGACGCGCCGTTGCGCGTCCCTACAAATCGGGTCAGGCTGTAGGGACGCCCAACGAGGCGTCCACTGTGAAACAACACGAAGCTCCGTATTCATCTTCAAATGTCCCACAGACCTTAGAAAGAAACCTAATGACTTCCATGAAAAACCGACTGTTTCTACTCGCCGTTTGTCTCCTGTCGCTGGTGCTGACCGTCAGCGCGCAGGATTCTGACGAGCTTGTTCTGCCGGATGCCGTCACATTTGAAGCGCCCGCCGGGTTGCAGCCGGAAGGCATCGTATGGGATGAGACCGGGGAACGCTTCATCGTCGGTTCGCTGTTGGATGGGCAGGTTGGCACGGTGAATGATGATGGGATGTACGCGCCGCTGTTCACCGATGAGCAGTTCGTCGCCACGACCGGTTTACATCTCTCTGACGGCGTGCTGTATGTTGCCAACACCTCACCGTCGGCGTTTATCCCGTTTTCGCGGGGACTGGCTGGGCTGGTGGCCTATGACCTTGAGGCCGAAACCGTGTTGTACAGCATCAATCTGACCGATACCCACACCGGCGGCGGCGCACGCTTCGCTAATGATGTCGCGGTTGATGACGACGGAAACGCCTATGTGACCGACTCGTTTCAGCCGGTTATCTATCAGGTGACGCCTGATGGGGAGGCGTCGGTGCTGGTCGAGAGTGAGCTGCTCGACGCGCCGTTTCTCGGCTCCAACGGCATCGACTATCATCCCGACGGATTTTTGTTGGTGGCGGTCAGCGGCACCCAGACGCTGCTGCGAATCCCTCTCGACTCGCTGGATGACCTGAGCGCCGTGGCGTGGGATATTCCCGCGTCAATCGACGGGATGATGATTGCGCCGGACGGGGCGCTGTATGCGGTGGCGCGGTTGGACATTGACGGAGAAGAAGTGCAGGTCGTGGCGCGCTACGTCAGTGAGGACGGCTGGGAGACGGCGACCCTCGACGGCATGGTCGAGACAGTCAGCGGTGAAGCGACCACGCTCACCCTGCGCGGCGAGGCGGTGTATTACATCAACGCGCACCTGCAAGATTTCCGCCGCACGGACTATGAGATTACCCGCGCGGTGTTGGAGTAGAGTTGTGGTGGGTTACGTCCCGTAACGCACTTGGTGGTTCTGTGTTATTACACTTGAAGAAAAACAGATAAACAGAATCCAAAGACCATCCTATGCTGCCACCCCCAACCGACCCATCCCCGCCGCCGATGCAGGGGGCAAATCTGACGCCTGCCCGCTGGGTCTTAATTGCCGCCACCATCATCGCAACGCTGGTGGCGCTGTGGACCATCCGCAGCATTCTCCTGCTCACGCTGGCCTCGGTCATCTTGGTCGTGCTGTTCACCATCCCGACCCGCTTCTTAGAGCGTCACCGCGTCCGGCGCACGCCAGCCATTATTTTGTCAGTTGTGTTCATCGCGATGATGTTCGCGCTGATTTCACGGGTCATTCTGCCGACCATCGGCGACCAATTCGTGACGCTGTTCATCCGCACCATCCCCGAAGGTATCGGGCGATTGTTCGAGCCGCGCCCACTGCCGTTCGTCGGCCTAACGCTGCCCGATGATTTATTGTCACCTTTGGGCTTGGCAGAGCAGCGTCTGGCATTCGCCGGAAACTTCATCTTTGAGGTCATCGGTCCGGTCATCACCAGCATCCAGCTCGACGCGACGCAGGTCATCGACATCACCCAACAGCTCGTCAACACCATCGGCCAGATTAGCGTGTCGGTGCTGCCGTTCGTCGGTGACTTGGCGGGGGTGGCGCTGGGGGTGCTTATTGTCCTCTTTATGAGCCTGTATTTTATCGCCGACCCCAAGAGCTACATTAACGGTGTAGTGAGGTTGTTCCCGCTGTGGTACCGCGACCGCATCCGCGCCATCCTCGACCGGATGTACCAAGCACTGCGCATCTGGTTAGAGGGGACATTCATCTCGATGCTGTTTGTGGCAGTCGCCACATGGTTCGGGCTGGCGCTGCTGGGAATCCCGCAGGCTCCCGCGCTGGGGGTGTTGGCGGCGATATTGTCGTTCGTTCCCAACTTTGGTCAGCTCGTGGCAGGACTGGCCGCTTTCGTGGTCGGTGTCGTCCAAGCGCCAGACCGTGCGGGCTGGATGCTGGTGGTGGTCTACCTCGTATCATTCGTTCAGAGTCAAATCTTTACGCCCATCTTGTTCTCCGAGAGCCTGCGGATTCCGCCGGTGTTGGTGCTGCTCGGTCAGATTGTGTGTGGTGCGCTGTTTGGGTTCCTCGGAATCTTGCTGGCCGTCCCCATTACCTCAATTGCCATGATACTCATCGAGGAGGTCTATATTCATGACGTGTTGGGCGACCGGTCAGAGCCTGCGACCAGTCTAGAACGCCAGACCCAGACCCGACGCAAGGTCGCCACGGGTGAGAACCCCAATATCCTCCCTGACTCGGCCACTGCGCCTAACCCCTAGTTTTTATTACAGAATATCAACCTCCTCCCCGTACAAAGGTAGGAGGTTGGTGAAATATCAGGCAAAACTGGGAAATCTTTCACAAAGACCCTTGACCCATCCCTATGAACCTATATAATCCCCGCCCTGTCAGCTAAACACAAAAGCAGGCAGCGCAGGTTAAAAAGCGGTAGGATGGTCACCCAGACCGCCAGCCCACACCCAAAACCAAACCAACGCCAAGATGATGATGTGGCATCCCGAAGCGGCGGTAAGGAAGAAGGTAGAAAGCTGTTATATCCCAAGAAATGTGCATAAGAAGTTAAAACTTATCGCAAAAAAGGGGTTGACAGGGGGTAAGCGGGGTGATAATCTAATCGCAACAACGAACACGGCGCAGCAAACAGCAAAAAGTCGTGAAGTTGGCAGAGACGCGGCGGAAGCCGCGTTACGCACCTTAACAACAGAAGAGTGAGACAGACAGACAGACAGACCCAAGTCAATTTTACGGAGAGTTTGATCCTGGCTCAGGATGAACGCTGGCGGCGTGCCTAACACATGCAAGTCGAACGGTCTC
>JALONW010000377.1 GCA_025454725.1 Anaerolineae bacterium | reverse complement strand
TCGAATTCAATCTTGCCCTCGACCTTGCCGACCGGCTCATCGGCCACCTGCTTGACGGTGTTATCCGCGTCGATGAGCGCAAAAATACGCTCGGTCGAACTCAGTGCCTGCTGGAATTGGTTCCAGAAGGTCGAGAGGTTGAGGATGGGGAAGTAGAAGCGATCCACGCCCTGAAGGAACAGGTACCAGATGCCCAGCGTAATCTGCCCCCAGACCACCGCCTGCGCGCCGGTGAATGTCATGATGGCGATGACGAGGCCAGCCACTATGTTGAGGACGGGGAAGACTGCCGCCAGCACCAGTCCGCGCCACATATTGGCCTTGAACGAGCGCGTATTGACGTTAACGAACTCGTCGTAAAGGAAGGTCTCGCGGCGGAAGTTCTTCGCCACCGAGATACCGCTGACGCTCTCTTGGATGGTGTCGTTGACGCTGGCGGTCGCCCGGCTGCCCGACCGGCTGACGCGGCGCGCCAGCACGCGGAACCCGCTGCTGACCGCGACGATGAGCGGCGTGGAAAGGATGAGCAGCATCGTCAGCCAGAATGAGGCGCTGAACAAGATGACCATCAGCACGACAAGCTGAATCATCTGAGTGATGACATCGCTGGCGATGACCGCGACTTCACCGAATTCCTGCGTATCGTTGGTGATGCGGCTGACGATTTTGCCGGACTTGTTCTTGTCATAGAAGGCGAGGTCGCGCTGTAAGGCGGCGTCGAAGGCGTCTTTGCGGAGCTGGGCGACCACGTTCCCTAGCGTTTTGCTGGTCAGATAGCGGCGCAGCCAGCCGATGAAATACTGGATGAACGAGGTGACGACCAGCGCCGCGACGAAGAACACCAGCGCGTCCTGTGCGCCGGGGATGCGCTGCATGTCGTGGAACGACTGGAACAGCCAAGCGGGTTGGTAGAATTTGAACCACGGCAGGCCGCCGCCTTCGGCTTGCAGCGCGTCGATGGCGTCCGAGAACCAGACAGGCTGGAAGGCGGCCAAGAACGACAGCACGGTCAAGCTGACCACGATGATGATGACATCGCGCCGAAAGTTCTTGAGGTAGCTGCCAATACGCCGGTAGAGGTAGCCGTCTGTATACTGACGGTCGTACTTATCGCCCGCCTCTAAGCCCCGGAACATCGCCATAGGTCTCTACTCGCTTCCCAGAAAGGGTATTTGTTGCCATTTGATTTAACTTGAACGTTTATAACGATACCATGCGGCGCGTTGAAAACGGACTGCGATGGTCTAGCCGGGTTTACCGCTCAAAACAGCCAAGCGTTAAGACTGTCTACCGCCCAGCAGCCCACGCCGCATAGGCCAGCAAACCCCAACCTGCAATCAGCAGTAGGCCGCCGATGGGGGCGACCGCGCCCATGAAGCGCAGGTCAAAGATGGCGAGGATATACAGCGCGCCGCTGAAGACCAACGTCCCAGCCGTCAGCAGGCCAGCCGCCCACTGCACGAGGCTGGGATTGAGCTGGGTGGTAAGCGCGGCCACCGCGACGATGGCGACGGCGTGGATGAGGTGGTATTTGCTCGCCGTCTCGAAAGTTGCCGTCCGCCCGTTGGCGGTTAGGGTGGCCGAAAGCCCGTGCGCGCCGAATGCGCCAATAGCTACCCCGGTCATGCCGAGGATTGCACCGACTAAAATCCACATCCGCATGGTCTCCTGTCCTTGTGTGAGTTTCAGTGAATCACAAAGCAGCCAGAATTTTGGGCTGCGAGTGATGAATGGTGAGAGCGTATTTGCAAATAAGCCAAATAGATAGGGCGGACAGGCCATGAACCTGTCCGCACAGGAGGAAACCCTCTCGCGCACAGACAAAAAATGGCGCGGAATTATTTTCACGGTAGGGGCGAGCCTTGCCCGTCCGTCGCCCCTACAGGATGGACACTGCGGATGTCATTTCCGCCCAAGACAGGTCATAGATGTAGGGGCAGCGCTTGCGCGCCCGTCGATGTGCCAACCGTACATCATCTCATAACATGAGCAAAAATTTTAGGATAATGGAGAAAAGCCAGAAGGTCTAATTCCGTGCGTTCCCTGAATATCAATTCTACATAATTATACCACCGTTTGGGTTAAGGCTCGTCTCTGCTCATGTTCAGCATTTTCCAACCTGCGGCGGGTTTAACCTCTTGCAAAACACAAGTGAATCGACGTATATTTACAAGAAGTTTAGTCTTTAATCGAAATCCGACGCCCCTTAGGAACCCCACCCATGTCGCTGAGTCCCGCCATGCAGGAATATTTGGCTGAGGCCTACCGCTTGGCCTATTATCAAGGCGAGGCGCAGTACGTCTCGACCTCGGCATTGGCGCGGGTGTTGAATGTGTCTGACCCGGCAGTGACGCGCATGGTGCAGCGCCTGCGTGACGCGGGCTACCTCGACCATGAGCCTTACAAAGGCGTGCGTTTGACGGCGGAAGGCGAGCGCGAGGCGCTCAAGAACATCCGCCGCCACCGGGTGGTCGAGCGCTTTTTGACTGATGTCATGTCGTTCGGCTGGCACGAGGTCCACGAAGCGGCAGATGCCCTCGGCGGCACGGTCAGTGATGTGCTGGTCGAGCGCATGGCCGAGATGGCCGGTCATCCGCGCCGCTGCCCGCACGGTGAACCCATTCCCACAATCGACGGCGTGATGCCGCGTGTGGTGGACCGTCCAATGACCGAGGTCAGCGAGGGTGAAATGCTGATGGTCAGCCGAGTGAACAGCCACGACGAGAGTGTGTTAAAGTATCTCGACGGCCTCGGCCTCAAGACCGGCGCAAGTTTCACACTGGCCGAGCGCGCCCCGTTCAATGGCCCGCTGCGCCTCGACATCAACGGTCATGCGCATCACATCGGGCATGAGCTGGCGGGGGTGCTGCGCGTCTGCACGCCCGAAGAATTCGCACTGGTTTAGGCCGCCCGATGCGCCGCCGTGATTGGGTCGGGCTGCTGCTCGTCCTGTTGGTCGCCGCTGGTCTGCGCCTTTATCGCGCCGACGCGGTAGAGTTCTACCACGACGAAGCCATGTTGGGCATGTTGGCGCAGGAAATGGCCGACGGCCAGACCTTTCCGCTGCAAGGCATCATCTCATCGGTTGGCATCCCCAATCCTCCCACCACGGTATACAGCATCGTCCCGCCCTTCTGGTTCTCAAATGACCCAGTGGTTATCACCGGCTGGGTCATCTTATTAAATGTGGTCGGTGTCGGCCTGCTGTACGTCATCGTGTGGCGTCAGTTCGGTTTCATGGCGGCGGTTGCCGCTGCGCTGGTGTATGCGGCCAACCCGTGGGCCATTATGTACAGCCGTAAGCTGTGGGCGCAGGACTACGCCACGCCGTTTTTGCTGCTGGCCTTGCTGTTCGCCCAGCTCGGTTTCCGTGATGGGAAACGCTGGGCGCAGGTGCTGGCCGTGCCGGTCATGCTGTGGGGGATGCAAATTCACTTTGCGGCGTGGGCGTTGGTCCCATTGTTCGGCTGGCTGATCGTCGCAGGGCGGGCGCGCTGGTACTGGCCGAGTCTGGTGGTTGGCGCGCTGCTGTCGGTGGCCGTGCTGACCCCCTTTGGGCTGGGAATCGCCCAGACCCTCGGCCAAGACCCGACCCGTCTTACCGACTCACTGGCCGCCAGCACCGGGCGCGATCTTGACGGCGGAGTGTCGCCGTGGGTGCATTGGTTCCGCCTGCTGACCGGCGCACAGGTCGCTACATGGATGCTGCCCAACGAAGACTCGACTGTCGAACTGTGGTTCACCCATGCCGCGATGGTGGCGCTGGCTGTGCTGGGGGTCTGGGTGGCCGCCCGGCGCTATGGATGGGGGGTGTGGGGTGCGCTGGCGCTGTGGCTGGTGCTGCCGCCGCTGGCGTTTGGCCTCGCCCTGTCGGATGTGTGGCCGCATTACTTCGTCCCGCTGCTGCCCGGTTTTGCGCTGGTGGTTGGGCTGGGCTTCAGCGCCACAGCCGACTTTTTCCCGTCCATTTTACGCACCGTGCGCGAGGTCGCGCCGGTCTTGGTCGGCGGTTTTGTCGTCGTCAGCGCCATCTACTGGTACGGCGTGCTGAATTTCGGGATTGAGCGCGCCGTGACCCTCGGCGCGGGAACATCGGGGTACACCACGCCCGCCACCAT
>JALONW010000376.1 GCA_025454725.1 Anaerolineae bacterium | reverse complement strand
ACCGCGTCGATGACGTGGACGACACCGTTGGTGGCGTAGATGTCGGTGGCGATGACGTTCACGCCCTCGTTGATGACCACACCACCGTCAACCACGGCGATGTCGAGGACACCGTTGAGGGTGGCGACGCTGAAGCCTTCTTCACCAGCGGCGGCGACAACGGTCGCAGCGCTGAAGGTGCCGGGGACAACGTGGTAGGCCAGAACGGTGTTCAGCAGCTCGGTGTCGGCGAGGACATCCTCAGCGGTCACACCCAGCGCCTCGAGCAGCGCGGTGAAAGCGGCATCGGTCGGGGCGAAGACGGTGTAGGGGCCGCCGTCGGTCAGAGTCGCGGCGATGCTGGGGTCAGCAGCCAGAACAGCGGCCAGCAGGACGGTGAACTCAGGGGCATCGGCGCTCTCAGCGGCGGCGATGACGGTCTCGGCGATGGAAAGGGTCGGCTCTTCCATCATCTCCATCTCGCCCTCTTCCATCATTTCTTCGTCGCCCAAGTCGGGGACCAAGACGGCGTCGATGACGTGGACAATACCGTTCGAGGCAGCGATGTCAACAGCCACGACGTTCGAGTCGTTGACCATGACACCCTCTTCACCGACGGTCACCAGCAGGCCGGTCTCCGGCAGGAAGGTACCAATCAGCGCGCCGTCGGCACCGACCACAGCGGTCGAGTCGAAGATGGCGGGGACGACGTGGTAGGCCAGAACCGCGTTGAGCAGGTCGGTATCGGCGAGCAGGTCCTCAGCGGTGACACCCAACGCCTCAAGCAGGGCGAGGAAGGCGGCATCGGTCGGGGCGAAGACAGTGACACCGGCTTCCAACAGGACGGTGAATTCCGGGGTCTCGGCCTCGGTGCTGGCGACGACAATCTCGGCGATGGTCTGTTCGGCCATCTCATCTTGGGCGAAACCGGGGACGACGGCGATGAGCGCCATCAGAGCCAATACCAGTACAACACGGATGTTACGCATGGGTTTTCCTTGCTCCTACGAGTCGAGTTAACTTACAAAAACAACAGAAAGACGCTGTATGTCTCGTTACAGCACATGACACATCATCGGTTAGTTGGATGAGCCGACACCAAAAATTGGCTTAACCGGACTCTAGTGTAAGGCAAATAGAAACAGAGTAATTTTAGAGCGCTGGATAAGTGACTTCATCCAAACCGCATCTGTTCAGCGAATACTATTATCCGGTTTGTCCTGAGGGGAAAAATGGTGCCAAAACCACGCCGATTGGGCGGCTGCAAATGGGGTACAATCCCTAACTAACCTTATTGGATGAGGCATACAAAGGATGATTCTTATGAACAAACGACCTTTTGGGCGCACGGGCTGGCAGGTCAGCGAGGTGAGCTTCGGTGCATGGGCCATTGGCAGCGCGTGGGGTGAGGTCGATGACACCGAATCCATCGCCGCCATGCACACCTGCATCGACAACGGAGTCAATCTGTTCGACACAGCAGACGTGTACGGTGACGGCCATAGCGAACAGCTTATCGCCAACATCCTCAAGCAGCGCAAGGAGGAGGTCTACGTCATCACCAAGGCTGGTCGCCGCCTGAACCCCCACACTGCCGACGGCTACAACAAGGCCAACCTAACCGCCTTCGTGGAGCGGAGCCTGACCAACCTCGGCGTCGAGGCGCTCG
This sequence comes from Anaerolineae bacterium, assembly GCA_025454725.1. Lineage (GTDB taxonomy): Bacteria > Chloroflexota > Anaerolineae > Aggregatilineales > Phototrophicaceae > Flexicrinis. The sequence goes on along the minus strand of JALONW010000376.1, from coordinate 3,296 downwards.
ACCTCGTGCAGCTCCACTGCCCACCGACTGAGGTCTACTACCGGCCAGAAGTGTTTGAGGCGCTGGACGACCTCGTGCGCGACGGCAAAATCAAGTACTACGGCGTCAGCGTGGAAAAGGTCGAGGAGGCGCTCAAGGCCATTGAGTACCCCGGGGTACAATCCGTCCAAATCATCTTTAATATGTTCCGCTTCCGCCCCTCGGAGCTGTTTTTCCGCGAGGCGCAGCGCCGTCAGGTGGCGGTGATTGCCCGCGTCCCGCTTGCCAGCGGCCTGCTGACCGGAAAGATGACCCGCGACTCGGCGTTTGCCGCCGATGACCACCGCAACTTCAACCGCTACGGCCAAGCTTTCGACCGAGGCGAGACCTTCAGCGGCGTGGACTATGAGACCGGGCTGGAAGCGGTCGAGGCGCTGCGGGTGCTGGTCCCAGAGGGCGCGACGATGGCCCAGCTCGCGCTGCGCTGGATTTTGATGTTCGATGCGGTGACATGCGTCATCCCCGGCGCGAAACGCCCCTCGCAGGCGCTGGACAACATCGCGGCGGCGCAGCTTCCCCCACTGACCGACGCCCAAATGCAGACGGTGGCCGATGTGTACAACCAATACGTGCGTGGGCAGGTGCATCACCGCTGGTAGGTGATTTGCAACAAAAAGCGGCGCGGTTCATACTCGAACCGCGCCGCTTTTTGTTGGGTTTTAGCGCCGCCTGACCGTCATCGGGACGCCGGGGCGTGGTTCCAGCGTCGCGCCCATGTGGACGTGGACGCTGGGCGCACCGCTGGCGTCGAGCTGTACGCGCTGAAGGATGCGCGCCATCACCACCAGCGCCTCGGCCTGTGCAAAGGACGCCCCAATACAGTTGCGCCTGCCCGCCCCAAACGGCAGATAGAGATATGGGTCATAGCGCTTGAAGTCGTCGAAGCGCTCCGGCTTGAAGTCGTCGGGCGCGTCCCAGTGGGCGGGGTGGCGATGCGTTAGGTAGATGGAATACAGCACCCGTGCACCTTCCGGGATACCCACACCGTTAAATTCGAGGTCACGCACAGCGGTGCGACTGCCGATATGGATAGGCGGGTAGAGCCGCAGCGTCTCTTTCAGGCACTGTTCTAACCAGACCAGCCCTTTGGTGTTCTCGGTATCGGGCGTTTGGCCGCCCAACACCGAATCGACCTCGGTCTGCGCCCGCGCCAGCGCATCGGGGTGTTCGCCCAACAGCCGCAGCACCCACGAGAGCTGGGCGGTGCTGGTGTCATGCCCGGCTATGAGCATGGTCATGAGCTGGTCGCGGATGCGTTCACGGGGCATTCCGCTGCACAACAGGTAAGACACCATATCCAGCCGGTCGGGGTCGGGTTCGGCGGGCAGGGCGTGCTGTTTGAGGTCGATAATTTGGTACAGGTACTCGTCCATCTGGGCGCGGTACTTGGCGTAGCCCGGCCTTGGCACGCCGCGCCAGAACATCCACAGCCCCGGTGAGATGAAGTTAATCAGGTAGATGACTGAGCGCCACAGCCGCCCCAGTTCCGGCGTGTAATCGACATCGAACAGGCTGTCCATCAGGATGAGCAGGGCGATTTTGCGCGCCTCGACCAGCATATCGACGCGCAGACCGTCCCCCCATGTGTCAATCACTTGGTCGGTGCGTTTGACCATGCCCGCCGCGTAATGCGCCATCATCTGCTTATGGAGCGCGGGCGAAAGCTGGCGGCGCATGTCATCGTGGGTTTGGCCGTCCTCAACCAAGACACTGTGCATCAATAGGTCAGTGAGGGGGTCGGTCTCCAGCCGCCAGAGGAAGTCCTCGCGGTGGTCGGTCAGGATGAAGCGCCCAGCCTCTGGCCCTGCCAGCATGATGGCGCTGAAGTTGAGCGCGCTCAAGCGGAAGATGTCGCCCGTTTCGGCGTGAAAGACGTTCAGGGCGGGGACGACCGAACGGTTCTGGATAATTGCCTTCAGCGCCCGCAGGCCGGTCTGTGGGCTGGGTTTGGGGACAGGATTAGGCATGGGATAGGCCGCTTCTTGGTGGTTGGTGTAGGTTGGGTGCGCCTGCGATTATAATCGCCAGCCCCACCCATATGTGATGAGAAACGGCTCAAAAACGGGATGGATTCCTTAATCCATCCCGTTTTGCGAATATCTACGCCTAAGCTTTGACGTTCGTCACCGCGCCGTCGTCGGCTTGGCGGGCGGTGGCGGCATATTTCGCCAGCACGCCGGAGCGGTAGTGCGGGGCGGGCTTGACCCATGCGGCGCGGCGCGCCTCCAACTCGGCCTCATCGACCACCAGTGTGATGGTGCGGGCGTGGGTGTCCACGTCGATGGTATCACCCTCGCGCACCAGACCAATCGGGCCGCCCAACATCGCCTCTGGCGCGACATGGCCGATGCACAAGCCGCGGGTTGCGCCGCTGAAGCGCCCGTCGGTGATGAGCAGGACATCGCGCCCCAAGCCCTGACCGCTGAGGGCGGCAGTCACGCCCAGCATCTCGCGCATCCCCGGCCCGCCAACCGGCCCTTCGTAGCGGATGATGACCACATCGCCCGCCACGATTTGCTCGGCTTGGACGGCGGTCATTGCGTCCTCCTCGCGCTCGAACACGCGAGCAGGCCCACGGTGGTGGGTCGGTTCGTCGCCTTTGAGCTTAATCACACAGCCGTTGGGGGCGAGGTTGCCCTTGAGGATGACCAGACCGCCCGATTCGTTGACCGGGTTGTCCAGCGGGCGGATGACCTGCTGCCCCGGCGTCTCGACCGCGCTGGCCGCTTCTGCTGCGAGGGTTTGGCCAGTCACGGTCAGCGCGTCGCCTTGCAGGTGGCCGCCTTCCAGCATCCGCTGGGTGAGCAGACGGATACCGCCCGCCCGGTGCATATCCACAGCGTTATATTTTCCGGCAGGTTTCATGTCGGCCAGCAGCGGCGTCCGCGCCGAAACCGCCTCAATGTCGTCGATGGTGAAGGGGATACCCGCCTCGCGTGCAAAGGCCAGCGTGTGCAGGACGGCGTTGGTGCTGCCGCCGGTGGCCGCCGCCGCCGCGATGGCGTTTTCCAGTGCCTGCCGTGTGATGACCTTCGACGGGCGCAGGTCTTGTTCAATCAGCTTGAGGATGAGTGAGCCTACCGCGTAGCTGGCTGGTTCCTTCTTCTCGTCGGTGGCGGGGACATCGTTGTAGCCCATTGGGCTGATGCCCATGATTTCGGCAATCAGTGCCATGGTGTTGGCGGTGAACTGGCCGCCGCACGCGCCGGGGCCGGGGCAGGCCGCGTCCTCGACCGCCTTAAACTGTTCTTTGGTGA
>JALONW010000375.1 GCA_025454725.1 Anaerolineae bacterium | reverse complement strand
AACGGCGCGGACTACCTCGGTGTCGCCAACATCCAAGAAGCGCTCGACCTGCGGACGGCGGGCATCAGCGCGTCGATTTTTGTCATGGGTTACGTCCCGTTTGACGCGGTGCGCCTCGCTATCCAGAACAACTTGACCATCTCGCTGTATGACCCCCAGCAGGCCACCGCTTTCGACCGCGCCGCCCGCGACGCAGGCCACAAGCTGCGCGTCCACGTCAAGATTGATACCGGCTTCGGGCGCTTGGGCATGGACTCGGCTGAGGCCATGACTCTGTTCCGTCAGCTCCGAGGCATGCCCTACATCGAGGTCGAGGGCATCTACACCCACCTCTCCGCCGCTGACTATGACCCTGTACACACCGTCAACCAGACCGAGGTGCTGCGGCAGGTCGTCCGCCCTTTGCGCGCCGCCGGGTTCGAGTTCCGCTACGTCCACGCCGCCAACAGCGCCGGGACACTGGCCTCCTCCGACCACCATTTCAACATGGTGCGCCCCGGCCTCGCGCTCTACGGCCTCAGCCCATCAGCGAAGGTCCCCGTCCCTGCCACCTTCCAGCCCGCCATGACGTGGAAGACCCTCATCGCGCAGGTGCGCATGCTCCCGCCCAACCACCCAGTCGGCTATGGCAACACCTATGTGACCCGCCAGCACGAGCGCATCGCCGTCCTGCCCGTAGGTTATGCTGACGGCTTCCGCCGCAGCCCTCACTTCGGTGAGGTGCTGGTCAACGGTCAGCGTGCGCCGATTATCGGGCGTGTCAGCATGGAAAAGACCATCATCAGCGTAGACCACCTCGACGACGTGGGTATCGGGGATGAGGTCGTGCTGTTGGGGCGTCAGGGCAGCGAAACCATCAGCGCGGATGAGATTGCCGAGCGCCTTGGTACCATCAACTACGAGGTTGTGACTGGCGCACTGGCCCGCGTCCCACGTCGCTGATGAGTTTTCCTCGTCAAACACCACCAATTTGTTGACAAATTTTTTGGGCGTGTTATCCTCAACAGTGTAGATAGGTCTGGAAGCAAAAATCTTGCGAGGTGGTTTCCACCGTTTTCTTTTAGCCATTAGGTTTTACGCATTACTAAACCCCGCAAGCCGCTTTTCTCCCCTATTTACGCCCGTTTTGCCCATCATGTGTGGGAGGTGTGTTCAGCGCCGATATTACAAATCCGTTGTATCGACATCAGCCACCTATTTTTCGCTTGACTTGAGGAGTGCCAACAAATGTCACGTTTTAAGAAGCTATTCCCCTTAACATTAAGCCTTTTGGTGTTGGTCGTGCTGGCGATTGCCCCGACGACCGCCCAGCAGCCCACCGTCATCACCTTCAGCTCCAACGCCAGTGACCCCCTCCCCCGCGCCTTCACCGAGCAGGTGGTGGAGATGTGGAACGAGGCCAACCCCGGCACGCCGGTCGAGCTGTCCACCGTCGCCCACGAGGACTTCAAGAACGCCATCCGCACCTACCTCGCGGCTGAACCAGCCCCCGATGTCCTGACGTGGTTCGCTGGTGAGCGCGCCGCCTTCTTCGTGGACCGCGGCCTAATCGGCGACTTCGCGGACGCTTGGGAAGAGCCGGGCTTCGGTGAAGCCTTCGCCCCCGGTTTCGAGGCGCTGGCGACCACCGACGACGGCAAGTACTTCCTCCCGACCAGCTACTACTGGTGGGCGATTTACTACCGCCCGTCGCTGTTCGAGCAGGTCGGTATTGAGGCTCCGATTGAGACGTGGGAAGAACTGCTGGCCGCTTGCGACGCATTCAGCGCTGCTGGTATCGCCCCGTTCACCACCGGTATCAAGTTCCGCTGGCCCGCCGCCGCGTGGTTCGATTACATCAACATGCGTACCAACGGCCCGGAATTCCACATCGACCTGATGCTGCTTGAGGAGAGCTACACCGACGAGCGCGTCCGCCAGACCTTCGCCAACTGGGCAGAAATGTTCGAGCATAACTGCTTCATCGAAGACGCCGCCGCCTATGACTGGAACGAAGGCGTAGACATCATGGTTCAGGGCGACGCCGCCATGTACCTGATGGGTGGCTTCATCACCGACACCTACCCGGATGAGATGGAAGACGACCTCGACTTCTTCCGCTTCCCCATCATCAACCCCGATGTCGCCATCGGTGAAGACGCCCCGACCGACGGCTTCTTCATGAGCGCCCGCGCTGCCAACCCCGAAGGCGCGAAGGACTTCCTCGCCTACCTCGGTTCGCAGGAAATCCAGCAGTTGGCCTTCGACGAGCTGGGCCGCCTGCCGACCCGCACCGACGTGGATGTGAGCGAAGCCACCCCCGCCATCCAGAAGGGTATCGCCCTCATCCAGAGCGCGGACTACGTCGCCCAGTTCTATGACCGCGACACCCCAGCCGAAATGGCCGATGCCGGTCTGACCGCCTTCGTCGAGTTCTGGGATGACCCGTCGAGCATCGACGACATCTTGGAGCGCCTCGAAGAAGACCGCCTCCGCATCGCCGCTGAGATGGCCGAAGAAGAGTAGACCTAGCACCCGCTAGAGATGCTTCCCAAAACGTGGAGGGCTGGGCAACCCCGCCCTCCACGTCCGCTTTTTAGCACCCAAAAATGGCTGATTTTATGACCGGGGGACACGATTATGGCGGTAAAAGCGCGCCTGATTGCCTCGCCTGAACAACGGGCGGGACTGAAGCGCATCAACTGGACACCTTATTTCTTCTTAGCGATCCCAATCCTTTTGTACGCGATGTGGATCATCATCCCCACGTTCTACACCTTCTACCTCAGCGTCACCAACTGGGACGGCGTGTCAGAGAACCCCGCGCCCATGTCCAACCCGACCCGCCACTACGAGCGCCTGTTCGGCGATACCCTATTCACGTTCGATGACAGCGACGAGGACGGCGTGCGTGAGCTTGAAATTTTGCCAGACGCCGACCGCACCTTCCGCATTTCGCTGACCAACAACGTGCGCTGGCTGCTGGTGTTCATTACCGTGCCGACCACGCTCGGTCTGGCGCTGGCAATGCTGCTCAACACCGAGATGCGCTTCGGGCGCTGGTACAAAATTAGCTTCTACGCGCCGCTGGTGCTGTCTGGCCCAGTCATCGGCCTCATCTGGGCGTGGGTCTACCAGCCCCGCGCTGGCCTGCTCAACGCCGCGCTGACCGCATTCGGCGTGGCCGACCCACCCGGCTGGTTGGCCGAACGTGACCTCGCCATCTGGGCGATTATCTTCGCCGCCGTGTGGCGTCAGGTCGGCTACGTGATGATTCTGTACCTCGCTGGCCTCAAGAATGTTGACCCCAGCTTGGTCGAAGCGGCCATTGTGGACGGCGCAGGGCGCTGGACGCTGTTCCGCCGCGTGATTCTGCCGCTGCTCGCCCCCGTGACGACCATCGTCATCGTCATCTCGATTATCGACTCGCTGCGCTCGTTCGACCTCGTGCAGATTATGACCAACGGTGGCCCCGCCGAAAGCTCTCAAGTTTTATCGAACATGATGTATAACGAAGCCTTCCAGAACTACAACATGGGCTACGCCGCCGCCATCGCGGTCGTGTTATTCGGGTTCTCGCTGATATTCATCGGCTTCTATCTGTACCGCACCGTCCGCACCGAGCTGGAATATTAACGAGAGGAGGCGCACACATCATGGCAACCGCAAACCCAACGCTCAACCCTAGCGCAACCACCACGACCGCCGTCCGTCCGTCAGAAACCGGCAAACAAATTCGCACCGCCGCAACCTATATCGCACTGACCGCGCTGGCGATTCTCTGGCTCATCCCTATTTTCGCGGCGCTGCTGACCGCCGTCCGCACGATGGACGACATTACCATCAACGGCTTCTGGAGCCTCCCCGGCGTCATCACCTTCGACAACTTCGTCGAGGCGTGGACTTCTGCCCGCGTCAGCCAATATTTACTCAGCAGCTTCATCGTCACCATCCCGGCACTGATTGGCATGCTGTTCTTGTCATCGCTGACGGCTTACGCCCTCGCCCGCTTCAAATTCCGGCTCAACCTGCCGATTTACTTCATGTTCGTGGCGGGGACGATGCTCCCGTTCCAGATTCTGCTGCTGCCCTTCCAACTGGTACAGAACCTCGGAATCTACAACACCTATATCGCGCTGATTGCCATCCATACAACGTTCCAGATGGGTTTCTGCGTGTTCGTGCTGCGAAACTTCATGCGCACCGTCCCTAGCGAGATTTTCGAGGCCGCCCGCGTGGACGGCTGTGGCGAATTCCGTATCTACTGGCAGATGATGCTCCCGCTCAGTCTCCCGGCGATGGCGTCGCTGGCGACGCTGGAATTTACGTGGGTGTTCAACGACTACATCTGGGCGCTGATTCTGGTCAACAAACAAGACCTGCTCCCCGTGACGGCAGGTTTGGCGACCCTGCGCGGCCAGTACACC
>JALONW010000374.1 GCA_025454725.1 Anaerolineae bacterium | reverse complement strand
CCGACCATGCCGTTGCCAACAATGATGAGTGTCTCGCGCATGATGTCCCTCTCCGCCTGACTTGCTTAGAGGGTAACGGAGGCGCGGCATCACCACATCGGGCGACCAGCTAGACTTGTGGATAGGTTTGTATAGCCATGTGGCTAGCCAGTGGGGAGTGTACCGCCTACACCAGTCCGTTTTGGACGGCGAGGCGCACGGCCTCAATGCGATTCTGGACGCCCAGCTTCGACAAAATCGTGCTGACGTAGACTTTCACCGTGGCGCGGCTGACAAAAATCCGGTCAGCGATGTCTTGGTTGTTCAACCCTTCGACCATCAGCGCCAGAATCTGGGATTCGCGCTGGGTGAGGTTGTACTGCGGTGGCGCGGGGTGCGGATGGACGGTCATGTTAATCAGGCGCTGGGTGACCTCCGGCGCGAGCATCGGCTTGCCCGCATGGGCGGCGCGGATGGTCTCGGCCATCTCGAACACCGACACGTTTTTGAGCAGATAGCCAATGGCTCCCGCTTGCAGCGCGCCCTGAATCTGATGGTCTTCTTTGGAGCTGCTCAGGATGACGATAGGTAGGGCGGGGTAAAGGCGCTTGAGGGTGGCAGTTAGGCTTACGCCGTCGGTATCGGGCATGACCATATCCATCAGCACCACGTCCGGCGTACAGTCGCCGCACACGCGCACCGCCTCCACCGCCGTAGATGCTTCGCCGACCAATTCGAGGTCATCGAAGCCGCTGAGGAACATTGCCAGCCCGCGCCGCACGATGTCGTGGTCGTCGATGATGACCACGCGGATGACGCCCGCTGACCCCATTTGGCTCACCCGACGCGCTGGACGCGCAGGCGCGTCCCCCGGCCCGGCGCGCTGTCGAGTACCATCATCGCCCCGATGCCAGCGGCGCGCTCGTGCATCACTTCTAGGCCAAAGTGGTTACAGGGGATGGTGCTGAGGTCAAAACCGCGTCCGTCGTCCTCGACCGTCAGACACAGCCCATCGTCCCATACCGAGACGCTGATGGTGACTTGGCTGGCCTCGGCGTGCTTGGTGATGTTGTTGAGCGCCTCTTGTGCGATGCGATACAGCGCAATCTGGTCATCGGCGCGCAGGTCGGCGCACACATCGACCGTCAGGGAAATATCCAGTGCTGACCGACGCGCCACCGTATTGACGAGGTTCCGCAGCAGTTCGCCCAAGTCGCCGTGGGCCAGCGGCGACGGGCGCAGCTCGACCAGCAGGGCGCGCATTTCGGACAGCGCGTCGTGGGTGAGTTGTTGCAGTTCGGCCAAATTGGGCTGGATGCTGTCAGGCTTACGCTCCCACAACATCGGCAGCATCTGAGCGATGACATTGGCCGAAAACAGCGATTGTGTGACCGAATCGTGTAAATCACGGGCGAGGCGCTGGCGTTCCTCCATCGCGGCGACGGTGCGCGCCTGTTCCCGTTCGGCCTGTTCGGCGCGCTTGCGCTCGATGAAAAGCCCAATCTGGCTGCCGACCGTATCCAAAACGTTGAGCAGGTTGCGGTCAAGGTGGCGCGATTGGTGGCTGAAGAAGGTCATCACGCCAATCACCCGCCCGTCGGCGCGGATGGGGATGCCGAGGCCGCCGTGTAAATTTTCCTGCTCCGCCACGGTCGCTCGCATGAAGGTAGCATCACACGCCACGTTTGCCATCCACACCGGCTTACCACTTTCCCACACGCGACCGGGCAAACCGCGCCCGCGCTCAAAGGTGAACGCCCGCCCACTCTGCACGAAACACGGGAAATGGTGCGCCGAGGCGTGCCAGATGGCCGCGCACTGGAGGCGGTCGTTGTCGGGCGTGACATGCCAGACCTCGCCAAAATCCCAATCGGTCGTCTCGCAGATGACCTGCAAGAGGTGCGGCAGTGCCAGCTCTAAATCAGACGAACGGGCGATAATCTGGGTGGTCTCGTGCTGGATGGTCAGGTATTTTTCGAGCTGGAATACGCGCATCTCAAGGGAACGCGTGCGGTCTGAACGGGGGGTGTCGATTCCGACGGGGGTGCTGAGGTAGTGGGCGCGAACCGCTGTGGTCATATGTGTTTACCCTCAATGGCTCGTTGCGTCGGTCTGGAGTATATTGCCATACTACGCCCAACCACCCCGCCCATGCACCGTTTATCTTCACCAGATGGGCTGTCGCTTTTTTTGGTGATGTTCGCCAGCCGACACCTGCCTCCCCACCAGCCGCATGGGTGTAGTAAACACGGTAGGGCGAACAGCACATGCCCTGTCCGCCCTACCCATCGGTTAACTCTCTATGATCTTGTCCGTTGATTTCATGGCTCACGGTAGCGCACGACCCACCAGTTACGCCGCCAGCCCATGCGCGGGGCGGGAGGCAGTCAATTGACCGACACACCATCCGGCTGCGAGATTTCGCCGACCCATTCACCCACCTTACCGCTGTCGTGCAGGCGGAGGGCGATATCGGCCTGCGAGATGATGCCCATGACCTGATGGTTGGCATCCACGACCGGGATGCGCCGGAGCTGATACTTGCCCATCGTCTCCAACGCCGTGCTGATGTCGTCGTCGGGGTGGCAGACGTGCAGGGTTTGGGTCATGACCTCGCTCACCGGCGTGCTGGTGGCATCGCGGCTTGCGCCGACCACCCGCACCGCCAGATCGCGGTCGGTGACGATGCCGACGAGGATTTTGGTCGTATGGCCGTCCACCACTGGCACGGCTCCGATGTCCTCGTTCTGCATCATCTGTGCGACAGAATAGACCTTATCGGTTCCCACGCAGCATACCGGCGCGGCGGTCATCAGTTCTTGGCAGGTTTCCATCTTTTTTCTCCGATTTACCCTCTTATTTGGTGAGGGTGTTCATCCACTTGTCGATTTCCTTGTTAGCGTGTTCTTTGGCAAGGCCATACTTCTCTTGGAGCTTGCCCGCCAAGACCGTGCGGTTGCCGTTGATCTCGGCCACCTCGTCATTGGTGAGCTTGCCCCACTGTTTTTGGATCGCGCCGGTGTACTGTTTCCACTCACCCGCGATACGATCCCAATTTACTTTTATGTCCGACATCGGTCATATCCTCTTTGATATTTTTTTGGAGTCAAAACAGGGTTTAGGTTTCTGGTCTTTAGCGGGGGCGGCTCATCGCCAGCCAGATCAGGCGTCCAATCAGCCATGCCACAATCGCCCAGACCAGCATGGCGATGAGGGTGGTGATTTCCAGCACGTAGATGTTGTCCCAGACCGGGTTCTGTACCAAGCCAGCGAACAGGCTGACGAACGGAGCTGAAACGGTGTCGATGAAGTAGGCAAAACCGTTGCCAGCATTCGCCCCAATCAACTTCAGCAGGACGCGAATCGCCAACAGCACCGTCAGCACCCCGAAGATGAAGTAGACGATGTTCACAACGCGGGCGATGGTCGAGTTTTGGTTCGCCGCCGTGATCCCGCGCTGTTTCTCGTCGAGGTTCACCGCTTGGTGCTGTTCGATGTTGCGGGCTACCCGCTCGTCGTGCCGGTCTTGTTCTTGTTTACGGAGTTCGTCTTGTCTCATGGTGGCTCCTAGCCTTCCGTGTGTGGGCGTTATAGACCCGCCGAGGTCGTCTGGGCCATTGACTGCTAACCTACAACGAGCTGATGCCGCCGTCGTTTTCAAAGCGGTTTAACGCTTGGTAGTGGTCGCGCTTTTCGCCCATCTGCTCCCAAATCAACAACCGGGCTTGGACAAAACACCCCATCACCATCAGGACGCTGGCGGGGATGGTCGTGGCTGAATGGGCGTTGGACCCGGCCAGCTCGGTTTCCAGCCCAAGCCGGAACTTCTCGATATCCAGCCGTGTCCAGTCGCACCCCAATTGGTCTCCGACAGCGCGGGCTTGTTCCAAGGAGATCAACGTCAGCTCACTCATGGTCCTGTCCTTTTGTCTTTAATGATCCGTGGTCTGTGGGGGGGTGTTGCTGTGGGCTTGGAAGTGCTGGCGGACTTCGGCGACAATCTGCGCGTCGGTCAGTTTGTCGGCGGGTTGGACGACCACCGACGCTTCGAGGGTCGAGTCCTGCGCCAAGCGGCTTTGCAGTTCCGTCTTGGCCTCGCCGGGACCCAAAATCAAGATGTTGGTGGCATCGTGCAGGAGGGCGGCCACCTTGTCGTAGTAGTCGTTCAAATGGTTGTTGAAGCGACGGTCGCGCCCG
>JALONW010000049.1 GCA_025454725.1 Anaerolineae bacterium | reverse complement strand
GCGTGCCGTCGTCCTGCATGTAGCTCAGGGCGTTTTCAGCAGAGGTGAATGGGCGCACGTCGTACACCCCCAACGGCTTGAGCAGCCGCTGGACGCCGAGGGCTTTGTCAAGCCGGGCGTGGATGACCAGTACACGGGTCAGGCCGGTGGGCATGGGGTCAATCCTCGGTGAAAAATGGGCGTGCCGTGGTGTTTCTTATCTCCCCATTGTAACGCGGTTTTCACCCAACAACCCAATCTGTGTGGCAGCATGCTACAATTTAGCGACAAGCTCTATCATATTCAACAATCACAAGGGGTTCAGCGTATGTCGCATATCATCATCCTCGGCGCGGGCCTCAGCGGCCTGATGGCCGCCCACCGCCTTACCGCCAGCGGCGGCCACACCGTCACCGTCCTTGACAAGGGGCGCAGTGTCGGCGGGCGGCTGGCGACTCGGCGCGTCGGCGGCGGGCATGCCGACCACGGCGCGCAGTTCTTCACCGTCCGCGAGCCACTGTTTGATGCCCATGTCCAGCGCTGGCTGGCCGATGGCGTCGCCTATGAGTGGTCACGCGGTTGGAGCGACGGGACAGCCCCCGCCAAAACCGACGGGTTCCCGCGCTATGCGGTCAAGGGCGGGCTAAACGCGCTGGCGACCTATCTTCAGGGCACCTTACCGACTGAAAGCGCGAGCGTGCGTGTCAACGTCAAGGCGACCGCTATCCAACCCGACGGCGCGGGCTGGTGCATCACCGATGAAGCGGGCGCCACCTTCATCGGCGACGGCCTGATTTTGACTGCACCTGTTCCGCAGTCGCTGGCGCTGCTGGATGCCGGTCAGACAAAGCTGACGCCGGGCGACCGCGCTGCGCTGGAAGCCGTGCGCTATGACCCGTGCTTGTGCGGCCTGATTCTGCTCGACCGCCCGGCTAATCTACCCGAACCCGGCGCAGTCCAGCGCCCTGATTTCTGGGTGACGTGGCTGGCCGACAACCAGCGTAAGGGCATCAGCGCCGCGCCGCTGCTCACGCTGCACGCTAACCCCGCTTACTCCGCTGAACACTATGATGCGCCGGATGAACCCATCCTCGCCGACCTCGAACCGGTGTGGCGTGCTTATGCGCCTGATGCGGTGGTGGTCGAGGCACAGGTCAAGCGCTGGCGCTACAGTCACCCGTCTGTGATGCACCCCACACCGACACTGCTGGCCGAAAACCTCCCGCCGCTGGCCTTCGCCGGTGACGCTTTCGGTGACCGGTCGCGCATCGAGGGGGCGGTGCTGTCTGCGCTGGCGGCGGCGGACGCGGTGGTTGGTTAAACCCATCGTGCGCCGCTGGTGGGTGATTGTACTCGTGTGGGTTTTGGCGGCCTGCGCGCCCGCGCCGCGCCCGACGCTGATTATTGCGGCGTTCCCGGTGGAGCTTGCGCCGCTGCTGCCCCACATCACCGACCAGCGCACGGTGACTTTGCCCGTGGGGGAGGTGCTGCTCGGCACGCTGGACGGCCAGCCCATCGCGCTGGTGACGACCGGGGCGGGCTTGGTCAACGCAGCGGCGGGCTTCAGCGCCATTCGCGAGGCGGGGCCGTATCCGGTGGATGCTGACCTGTTGGCGCTGGCTCAGGGGTTGGGCGGTATCGAGGTCGGAGGGCGCGGCGCAAGCGGTGACCTGTTTGTCGATTCGGCGGCGGTGCGCGATGAACTGTTCGAGCGGACTGGGGCGCGCACGGTTGATATGGAGACAGCGGCGGTGGCTCAGGTGGCCGCCCAGAACGGGCTGCCTTTCCTCGCTATCCGCGCCGTCTCTGACCGGGCAGGCGGCGGCCTGCCCGGTGAAGTCGCTTATGGGGTCGAACCAGCGGCAGAGGCCGCCAGTGATGCGCTGCGCGGGCTGCTGCGGGCGCTGGTCAGCCTAGACAAAGGGTAGAACGCGCCCGAACGCCTCGGCAGTGGTCTTGAGGATTTCGATGAACTGGCGCATGGCCGCCATCTGCGCGGCGTTGGGCATGTTGTCCATCAGGCTGCGACCGAGCGAGTCAGTGGCAATGCCGTTGATGAGCGCCTGAAGCCCCGGCGACAGCTTAATCTGGGCGTTGGGGTTGTTGGCGAGGAAACCGCCCGCGGCGCTGGCCGCCCGCTCGGCACGCTCTGGGGTAAGGTTTTCGGGCGATACGAACATGCCGCTGACCGGCACGCCGCCCGCCGCAACGGACTCGCTAACGAGGTCGTTCTGGTGATCTTGGATGGTTCTGTCACCGCCGACGATTAGGGCTACGCCGTTCACTGCACCATTGAATCCATCGACCTCATCGCTGAATTCGGTGAACCAATCCGGGCGCTCGACCGTCTCACCGTTGGGCAGCGTGAAGAAGTCGGGGATGCGCGGGTCGAAGGCGTCGAAGCCGAACGGGTCTGACCCTGCGCCACCGCCCGTCCCGGACGGGGTGGAACCGCCGCCAGTCTCTGGGAAGACATCGGGGAACAGTTCAGGCGTAATCGTGCCGCCGAGGTCACCGCTGGGCGCGCCGCCGGGGCGCGAGTCGCGCACATCTGTCGGGCGCGTCCCGCCGCCCCCGCTGCCGGGGCGGTTGGTCGGGAGGCCAGTGGTACTGCCGAAGTTGAGGTTGCCCCGAATGTCCGGCAGGCGCTCAATCAGGCGGCTGGCCTCGGTTTCGGCGTCACGGAACATATCGCCAGCGCGCAGGAACTTATAGCGCGTCTCACCCAGCGCCTCTAACAGCTTTCGGAGCGCCGGGATGGCGCGCCCTTCCAGCTCGGCGCGGTATTTGTCGGAACCACGGCCAATCCACGCGCCGTCGTCCATCATGGTGATGCACAGGCGCGCCTTGGTCAGGAGGTCATCAACGCGGCGTTCAGCGTCACCGACCTTACGGCTGATGTCTTCTAGGTCTTCATATTGGATTTGGATTTTTTGTGTCACAGCGGCACACCATAAGGGGTCTTAGTGGGAGGATGGACAATATAACATGTATTGTACAAGCAAATTGCCCGCCGTGCGCGTCAAGCGCAAACCCACGACTCACCCACTCTAACCCCGCGCACGCTGCTTTTGAGGCGAAAATGGCACCACCCGCGCCTGCTGTCTGCGGTGATAAAGGTACCATTCGGCTACTAGCACCCCCAGCGCCAGCAGCGCCAGCAGCGGCCAATACTCATACTGTCCCGGCTCATCGGTCAGGTTGGTAGACACCGTTCCGCCCTGATTGTTGATGGGGCGCGGCGTGATGTCACTCTCGGACGGACTGAACAGATTGACGACGAAGGCCTCGGCCTGCACGACCTCACCGCCGGCCACCACCTCAACACGGTAAATCCCCGGCTGCGTGGTATCGGGGTAGAGGACAGAGCCGCCAGCAATCGCCAGCTCGCGCACCGACCCATCCGGCGCAGTCACGCGCACGGTCTCTGCATCGAGGCGTGGACGGATGGCCTGTGTCTGCCCGACCCGCACCGTTTGCTCGGCGAGGATGCCCGACGGGATGAACCAGTCCATCAGGTTTGCCATCAGCACTGGGAAGGCAATCTGAAGCGGCAGGTCGCTGTCGTTGAGCGCGAACGCGAACACCCCGACCCGCCGCCCGCCACGCTCACCAGCCACCACCAGCGGCGCTCCGTCGGACGAGACCAGCACGTCCGCCCAGTCCGTTCCGACCAGCGGGCGGTACTTGAGGACCGAGACGGCGCTCAGGTCAACGAACGTCAGGCGCGGGTCACCGACCGCCGCTACCAGTCGCCCAACCGCGCCGGTCTCATCACCCAGCGAGAACACGCCCGCGACAGACTCCGCCGGCGCGATGAACAGGACAGCGCCCTGCGGCAGCACCCCATCAACTGGTGCGGCACGGTCGAAAATGGTCAAGTCGAAGCGCTGGGCGGGCAGCGGGCGCCCCGGCGGGGCCTTGAAGGCACGCACGCCCGGCAGTGTCGCCAAAACCTGCTCTAAGAACAGGTTATCTTCTGTCACCAATAAGATGGTACGGTCGGTCGGCTCCGCCACCAGTGTATAGGCAGTGTTGTCCAGCGACAGCACATCACGGCTGAGTGAATTGACCGTCGGAGTGATGCTGGCGGACAGCACGCGCACGCCGTCTGGGAGCGCCGCGTTAGACGTAATCGGCAGCGAAGCGCCCGCCGGGATGCTGTAGCGCTCGCTAACCAGCGGCAGCGGGTCATCGTCGGCGCGCAGAGTCAGCACGACTTCGGCATCGCTCACGCCAGTGTTGGTCATTTGGGCGAAAAGTTGGGGCGTGCTGTCGGGCAGGGTGCGGGTCGCCAGTGCCGAGAGCGCCACGTTGTCGGAGACCGTCCCGACGGGGATATGGCGGATGTCGCCGGGGATGATGCTCAGGTCGAGACCGTCAGCGACACCCCCATCGCTGATGATGACCATCGTAAAGCCGCCGTCACCCAGCGCGCCCGCCGAGGCGAGGGTCAGCGCTGCCGACCAGTCAGTTTCACCGGCGCTGGGACGGGCGGCGCGCACGGCGTCATAAGCGGCGGCGTGGTTGGTGCTGAAAGGGGCAAGGATGCTGGGCGTCGCGGCGGCGTGCAGCACCGACACTTCACTGTCGGGCGAGAGCGCGTCAAGCAGTGACAGCGCCGCCTCCTGCCCGGCCTCAAAGCGGGTACGCCCGTCGGGGCCGTCACTGGCCGTCATGCTGGCCGAGGCGTCGAGGATAATCGCCACTCGCGCCGCGCTGACGGCTGGGACCAGCGAAAACGGTCTCGCCAGCGCCAGAATCAGGAGCGCAAGGATAATGAGCTGTAAGATGAGCAGGAGGTTGCGGCGGAGGCGCTGCCACGGCGTATTGGCTTCTTGGTCTTGGATGACCTGACGCCACAAAAATGTGCTGCTGATGACCTGCTCTTGGCGGCGCAGGCGCAGCATGTACAGGAGTAGGATGGGGACGGCCAGCAGCAGGCCGATGAATGCAAGGGGGGATAAGAACGACACGGCACGCCTCTATACGACCATTGGGCTAAGGCTAACCTTACCCTGTGCGCGCCGCAGAATCAATACACCTAGCGGAAGCCTAAAAGCGTTTTGTTCAGCGCTCGTCGCGGCGCTGCGGATAGCGCGGGTCGCGGCTTACGGGAATCGGAATGGGGACCCGCTGCGGGCGGCGTTCCGGGTTGAAGATGCGCCCAAGCGCCTCGACGACCTCACGCGCCCCTTCCATCAGGTCATCCCACAAGCTGCGCTTCTCTTGTTGTCCGGCCATGATTGTTCCTTACCATCTGTGTCCACGGTAGTATAGCACAGGTCTATCTCACGGACGTGTTAGAGCTGGGTAGATTCTACCTAAGCGGGAACCTTTTTACCCCCAGACAAATCATCTAGGAAACCGGGTGGGCGTTTGGGCTGGGTGTCCGGTGGGATGTCGTTGGGCGACAGCGGCGCGGTGTCGGTCTGCGGGGCTGTTGGCAGCGAGAGGGTGGCGGTCGTCCCCTGACCCGGCAAGCTCAGTAGTGTAAGCTGGCCGCCGTGTTGCTCAACCACCAGCTTGGCAATTGGCAGGCCTAGGCCAAACCCAGCGGTGCTGTGGGCGTCGTCCTTGCGGTAGAAGCGCTGGGTAGACCGGCGTAGGGTTTCCTCGTCCATGCCCACACCCTTGTCTTGGATGTGGATATGCGCCATTCCTTCGGTGCGCGACAGGCTGAGTGTCACCGTCCCACCAGCGCGGCTGAAACGCACCGCGTTATCGACCAAGCGCAAGATGGCCTTTTCCAACTCGACCTCATCGATCTCACACACGATGGGGATCACACTGTCGCGCACCACCAACGTACAGCCGTGCTGACGGGCGAAATCCTCTGCCTTGTACAGCAGTGTTTGGAGCAAACCTCGCAGGTCGGTGCGGCGCTTGTTCAGCGGCGGGTTGCTGTCCAGCGTCGCCATCTTCTGGAGATCTTCAATCAGGCGCGTCATCCGGTCAATCTGGATACTGATGAGGTCGGACTGTTTGGCGCGTTTATCGCTTTCAGTGGCGCGGTTGAGTAGGTAGAGCGAGGTTTTGATGACGGTGATGGGCGTGCGGAACTCGTGCGAGGCGTCTCGGATGAACGAGGATAGGATACGCCCGCGCTCGCGCTCGAACGCCAGCTCGATGGCCTCGCGCTCGGCCTGCTTGCGGGCGGTGATGTCGCGCAGTACCAGCGTCCGCCCGACCCAGCGCACTCCCTGCGCCAGCGGCAGGCTTTCAGCCTCGATGTCCACTTCATTCAGGTTGAACTCAAAACGGTAGGCGGGTTCATCCCCAAGCGGTACGCCCAACGGCAGCGGCAGTACCGAGGGCAGCGGGCGGTTGAGCAGGTCGGCGCGCCGCAGCAAGCGTTGGGCGGCGGGGTTAGCGCTCAAGATGCTACCGGTCGGGTTCAGTACCAGCACAGCGTCCTGTACGCTGTCGATGATGCGGTCATAGGACACGGGTAAGATACTTAGGGTGTTGTGACGCCAGAACATCCATCCCACACCCGCCGCCAAAACCCCTAATAAAATGGGCGTCAAGCGCAAGCCGGGTGCAGGCCCCAGCGTAATGGGGAGGTTGGACAGCACGATGAATACAATGACCGGAGGCATGATCCACACCAGCCAATAGCGCCGCGACGAATCGACTCGCAGGGCATGATCACCCATGAGGTACATGAACAGAGCTAACACGCTCATCTGATAGGCGACATAAAGGGTATACCACCCACCCATCACCCGCTGTTCGACGCTATAGCCGTCAAGACGCACCAGCGACCACTCAGCGAAGAAATGCTGCTGAAGCCCCGGCGTGAACAGCACTATCAGCGAAACGATGGGGAACCCCCAGATTACAACGCGCACCCAGCGGGTAATCCATGCCGGGCGACCGATAAACTGGAAGATGAATGACAGCGCCAGCGGCGGGGCGAACAGTAGAGCAACGAAGCGCGCCTGTACCGAGACAAACCCAGCCAATGGGTCTTCGGTGGTCGTCAGCACCATAAACGACCGGCTGACCATCAGGCCGCAGACGTTCATCAGCATGTACTGGACGACGCCGGGGTTGTGTCGGCGCGGCCACGCATAGATTAAAATGCCGACCATGATGAGGCTGGTCAGGAAAATAGCGGCGAGGTAGACCTCATAGAGTTCAATCACGGTGGATGATAACCGACTATAGGATAGTTAATATAGATTGTAACGAACAAATCAACCGATTTAGACGTAACGTTTTGTTGGGGGATTGTCTAGAGACCGCCGTTTGCCCCACCACTCCCCGCCCACATCGGAACACCCTGCCAAGACCACGGACGAAAACCCCCAAGCATGTTACAATTTTGGCGCATGGGGACGCTAGAAATTTGCGCTGGGAAGGTGACAGTCTTTATGAATCAGCAGAACGACGAACTCGACGCGCTTTTTGGGGATGGGGATGACCCCTTTGGCGCCGCGGGCGGTCTTGGGGGTGACGACGGGGGAATTGGCCCTGCCCCAGCGCGTACTATCCAACAGTTCAACGAAGAGGTGCAGCGCAAAATTGCGGTTCTGTCCTCGGTCAAAAGCCCAGAGAAAGCGCGCATTGAGGCGGCGCTATGGCTGGGCGAAAGCGGCGAAATCGATTCGATTCGCCCACTGGTGGCCGTCTACAAGCGCGATAAGAAACACCCCAAGGTGCAGCGTGCGGCGGCAACTGCGCTGGGAATGTTCAAGACGCTTGACCGTGCCATCGTGCGGGGGCCGGATGACAGTATAGAAGATGCGCTCGACCGCGCCGAAAACGCCGATGTCACCTCCGTCCTCACCGAGATTGCGCTGTTCGATAGGCGTGGTAAGCGGCGCGGGGGCGGGCGCTGGCTGCGGAGCATTATCTTCCTGTCTATCACCTTCGGCCTGCTGATGGTGGCCTATAACGTGTTGAAACCGGGGTCACTGCGTGAGGCGCTTACCCCGCCTACCGCGACACCGACGCCGACCATCGACCCCAACGCGCCGACCGCGACACCGACACTCACTCCGTCTGCCACACCGACCATCACCCCGACGCCGACCGTGACTCCGGGCATCCCTCCCACCGAATCCCGCGCCATCCGCGCCGACCTGCTCACACTGATTGACCGCTCGGTTGTCCGGCGCGATTTCCTCGACTCGCTGGATACAGTGTGGCTCACTATGAGCCAGAACACGACGCCCACAGTCATCAGCAACCTGTGCAACACACCGGAGCCTGACATCCCAGAGGACTATGTGCTGCCGCCGGGCTACGCTGAACTTGACCCCGCGCTCCGCGACGCCACGGAATTCGTCAACGCTGGCCTCGCTCTAACCCGTGACGGTTGGCGCTACTTCCGTGAGGGGTGCGGCGCGAACGACTTCGCCCAGCGCCTTCAGACCGGTCTGAGCATCGTCAGCACCGCCAAGGATTCGTTTACCAGCGCCCGGCGCATCCTCGACGCCACGCGCTAGGCGACGGTGGGGTGCGGCACAGCGAGACCGCTGCACCCCACACCTTGACCCTACGCCCCACATAGGGCAGAATCAAAATATCTTGTTTTGGCGTTGTTTTATCCTCTAAAGAAAAGGAAAACCCCCGTGGCACACCACGATGAACAATCTCCCGGTATCACGCACGACATCGGCCTGACCCCGGTCACGCTGGGGCTGGCAATCCTCGCAGGCAGCGGCCTAACACTCATGATTGTGGCGGGCGGTATCGGTGTCATCACTGGCAGCGGTGTCGGCTTGCTATTCGCGCTGGGCGCAATTGCCCTGATTGGTGGCAGCGTCGCGTGGGTCGCTATCGAGCGCCCCTTCACCCACTTCGATGACATCAACCAGCCGCTGGATGGTGGTCACGGTCACGGCCATGACGAAGAAGACGCCCATGCCGCCACTGATGACACCCACGCGCACGAACCGCAGGCGCACGGCGCACACCACTAACTGCTGGGTATGTCACGCGCCATCCCACCCCGCCAGCCGGTCGGTGACCCGTTCACCGGGGCGCTGCTGCGCGTCGGTTACGTCTATCTACTGGCCGCCAGTCTGTCGTCAGAGGTCGAACCAGTCTTCAGCGGCCAGCTTACCGTGCGCTACGGCTTGCGCTATCTCGGCAAGCCATTTCTAGCCGTTGTTCCGGCGCTGGTCGCGCTCGATTATGGTGATTTCTTGACGGGTGACGCGGCTTGGGAGTTTTTGACCAAGCGCAGCAACCTCTATCCGCGTTCGGATGTCATCGGCTACCGGCATGATGGCACGGACGAGATGATTCCGGTTAAACAACTCGACCTCGCCATCCCGCCGATGGCGCTGGCCTACAGCGATGCCGAGTCGGCGCTCCCGCTGGCTGAAGTCACGGGTTTGGTAGGGGCAGAGGAGGCGTTCCCCGCCCGCCTGTGCGCTTTCCTGGCGCGCTACGACACGCTGGCCGATTTTTGGGCAGCACAGCAACCCTCTAACCCCGATGCCGACGCTGGGTGAGGTGCTGCGCGCCGCCCGCGCTCAACTTGAATCCATCTCACCGTCGGCCAGCCTTGACGCCCAACTGTTAATGGCCAAGGTTTTGGGCGTTAGCCGCGCCCATGTCCTCGCGCACCCTGAACGTCCCCTCTCTGACGAGGAACATGCCCGTTTTACGGCGCTCATCCACCGCCGCCTGAAGGGTGAGCCGGTCGCTTACCTGTTGGGTCGGCGCGCCTTTTACGACAGGGAGTTCACCGTCACGCCCGCTGTCCTCATCCCGCGCCCAGAGACCGAAGACCTGCTCGAACGCGCCTTAGCGTCGCCGCAGGCGGCGCGCCCCGGCGGTGTGGCGGTCGATGTCGGGACGGGCAGCGGCGCGCTGGCGGTCACGTTCGCCGCGCTGCGCCCACACATGCAGGTCTACGCCACCGACATCAGCCCAGAGGCCTTGGCAGTTGCCCGGCTCAACGCCGAGCAGCACGGCGCAGCAGTCACTTTTTTTGAGGGGGATTTACTCGCGCCCTTCATTGAACACGGCCTACAGGTTGACCTCATTATGGCGAACCTGCCGTATATCGACAGCGCGGTCGTCCCGACGTTGGAAGTCAGCCAACATGAGCCGGTCTTGGCGCTGGACGGTGGCCCTGACGGTCTTGAGCTTGTGCGGCGCCTGCTGGAACAAGCGCCATCGGTCATCCGACCCGGCGGTTTAATGTTATTGGAAATCGGCTATGACCAAGGCGCGCGGACGGCGGCGCTCGTCCAGCAAACCTTCCCGTATGCTCACGTCGCAGTCATCCCCGATCTTGCGGGCTTGGACCGGGTGGTGAAGGTCAATTTGTAAAAAGACAAAAGAATCTTTTGTAGTGTTTGGTCGAGAAAAATACACAAAAAAGAAACACCCCGCCAAAGCGGGGTGCCTCTTGCTTACGTCATCAACCTTTTGCAGGCCTAGGACTACTGCTCGAGGGCGCTGTTGACGGTCGAGAAGGCCGCGTCAACCTGACCGCCGAGGGCGGTGAGGATGGCGATCACGACGATGGCGACCAGAACGAGGATGAGCGCGTATTCGATGAGGCCTTGGCCCTTTTCACGGGGGTTGTAAATCATGATGACATCTCCAAGTGGATAAGCAAGCTACTATATTGCAGCT
This sequence comes from Anaerolineae bacterium, assembly GCA_025454725.1. Taxonomy (GTDB): domain Bacteria; phylum Chloroflexota; class Anaerolineae; order Aggregatilineales; family Phototrophicaceae; genus Flexicrinis. The sequence continues at coordinate 4,486 of JALONW010000049.1, read as the reverse complement.
TGATATAAAGTTATCACGCTATGGAATTTCTGTCAATCAAAAAAAGCCTTAATGGTTCTCAGTTTGCATATCAGTTTTCAAACCTTTGTTAAGCGATATTACTACCTGTCTTTCCCTATGACAGAATCAAACCGAGTCCACTGAAGGCACAGAAGCTAAATGCTCTATCAATGCTTGCGCGGCGGCCACTATCTCTGGTTTATCTAAACGACTGAGGAAACGCATCAGTAAGAAGTGGTCATTGGTGTTTGAACCGTACAACGCACCCAACGCTTGATTGTTAACGGAGGATAGCAGCGTGGGGTATTCCTGCGCCGCGTGGAATCGGATGGTGAGCAGCACGGTATTGAGGTTGACGCGCCGCCCCTCTACCACCTGCACGACGGCTTTGCGGGCGGCCTCATCCATGCCTGAAGCCTCACAGGCTTTGAGCAGAGCATCCGTCCGGCGGAGGGTCTCACCCATCCACTCGCGCAGCGGAGACGTTGGGGCAGGCGGCGGGGCTTCACCGCGCAGGGTCATCTTCAGTGCGCCGACGAAGGCGCGTAGGTAGCGCATCATGGGGCAAACCTTGGGTTAACGGTTAGATTGACGCGGGCGAGGTTGGCGGTACAGTCCCCGGTGAAGCGCACCAGCACGTCGGGTGACTGCGGCCTGCCATCCTCGGTCTCTAGGCGGACATAGACAAGCATCTCGGCGCTGCGACTGCCCAACGCCATCTCCCAACCGGTATTCTGACCATACAGCGAGTTCGAGCCGAGGCGGGTGCGCCGGTCGAGCTGGTCACTGATGACGCGGGCATACAACCCCACCGCCGCATCTGCTGGGAGTTCGCCTGCCGCGTTGAATACCTGCCCGCCGATGCCCTGCCACGCGCAGCCTAAACTGTTGGCAGTGTTGGCGCTGAAGACCGGCTCTCCCTGTGCGATGAACGGGAACGGGATAGGGGTCTCGGTTGGAGTCGAGGTGGGTTTGGGCGTCCATGTAGGCGAGGGAGTCTGGCTGGGTAGAAGCGGGGTCACCGATGGCGGCGGCGTGGCTGTGGCCGATACCGTCGGTGTGGCGGTGGCACTGGGGCGCGGCGTGAAGGTCGGTGGTAGGGTGGCGGTGGATGTCGGAGTCGATGTCGCGGTGTTCGTCGGGGTGACGGTTGGTAGTTCACCGACAAAGGTCGGCAGCGGCGTCACCTCTGGCGGCAGCGGCGGCGGCGATAACAAAGCGGCCACCCCCACCGTGATTAAGGCGAGGACGGCCACGAAGATGATGGCGATGGCGGCATTGACGAAAGCGCTCTGGCGCACAGTGGGGTTGGCTTTCTGCTTTAGAAACTTTTGCAAAATCAGCGAGTCACGCAATGACCATCATTTGAGTTTGCTAGTGCTGCGTGCTGAGTGATGAGGTTAAAATCCGACGGTAAACACATAGAATGCAAGGGAAACCATCACACCCTTTTTCTAAGTCGCTTACCAGCTAACGGGGCTTACTCCGGCACTTTTAGGCCGTAACTCATCACTCGGCACTCATCACTATCAACTTAGTACCCGGTGATGTCCAACATGCTGACGGCGATACGCTTCAGCTTTTCGGACGACAGCAGGCTGAACGCCAGCGCAATCTCGATGAAGCCGATGTTCTGCGGGTTGGCGGCGAAGGCGCGCAGGTCGTCGGGTAGCTCGTTGAAGTGTTTCCACGACTCACGAGTCGCTAAAAGGTCACCGATTTGGCTGGACGTTTCGAGGAAGAACGACAGATTCTTCTCCAGCGCACCCGCGATGACCGACAGTTCATGCAGCGGGATGGGCCATTCGCCCAGCTCGTATTGGTCGAGGGTCACGGGGTCTAGGTGGGCGCGCTCGGCCAGCGATTCGAGGGGTTCGCCGCGCTCCTCGCGGGTCTGGCGCACCAGCGCGCCGACCATGCGGTTGCGCAGCGCCATGAATTCATCTTGGGCGCTCGTCCGCCCGCCGTGCTGCGACTCAAAGGTCTTGATGCCCCAAAAGTGACTGACCGGGACATCGAGGAAATAGGCCAATAATTCAAGTTGAGGCAGGCTCGGCACGGCCTCACCCAACTCCCACGCTTCGGCCACCTCTGGCTCGACCTTGAGGTAGCGCGCCACGTCGCCGATGCTGCGTTCGGCCTCTTGCCGGGCGTCGCGCAGCAGTACGCCCAACATCTTCCCGCGCAGGCGGTACGACTCGTCGGGGTCGAAGACCTTGGACGCTGCCGAGGCGGGGGTAATCCCGGTCGGGTCCGATTTCGCCTTCTTGAACCGGCTGCCAAAGTCCTTAAAGTCGCTCATGGCCGCATCCCTGTAGACACATCAAAACATCCGGCGATTATAAGCCTAATAACGCCAAAACGGCAACTTGCCCCGTTCTGGGGTAGGGCAAGCGCCTTGCGCCGGGAAGATAGGCAATCAGGCGGGCAAGCCTCGCCCCTACTCGACGCGGGTGGCGGCGTCGGCGGTGAGGGCGGCATCGGGCGTCCAGTTCCCCGCGAGGTCGCGCGCCCAGACGTGGAATTCGTACAAGCTACCCGACGCACCGATGTAGGTGGCGCGATTGTCGGCGGTCTCCAGCCATGCCGTCCATTCGCCCCGGTCAATCCGCACCCAAACGAGGTAGACATCAATGCCGCTGTCGTCTTGTCCCTGCCAGCTCACCTCGAAGGTGGTTGGGCTGGTGACGGGAAGCGGATTCATGCGTGCTTGCGGCGGGCGGATGTCGTTGGCGGGGTCAACCGTGGGGCGTGGCGGCGCTTCGACGCGCACCTGTGGCGCGGGCGTCAGGGCGGCTGGCGCGCTCACCGTTTGGCGCGCTAGCCCATTGAAATCGCGACGCAGGGTCGGCACATCGACCAGCGCGTCTGGGCGCTCGATGATGAACACCGGCGACCCGCCGATGGCCGCTTGCGCGCCCGGCTGCAAATCAGCGAAATTGTCTGGGGTGGTGGGCGGGAGCGCTAACCGGTACTGGCCGTTTTCGTCGGGCGTCAGGCGCTCATCGGATTCCAGCGTGAGGCGGTAGGCGTCTGCGCCGGTTGCGTCCAGCGCCACCGTGACCGGCTCTAAGCGCCGGTTCCAGACCACGGTGACCCGCCGCCCGTCGTCCATCGCAAAGGCCGCCGTGTAGACATGGGTCGGCTCCTGTGTGCTGACCTGTTCGGGCGTCAGCGTAAGGCTGCCCAGCGGGGTGAAGTCCCCGTTGAAGACCTGCGCCAAGACCTGAAAAGCGTCAGCGGCAGGGCGGGGCGTGCCGGGCTGCGGATGCTGGCTGAAACACACCGACGAGTCGAGGTTGCGGAACAGGCCGTGGGCGTCGCCGCTGCACAGCGCGCCGCTCGCGCAGAGTTCGCCATTGTGGGGTGGGAAGTTCGTCCCGGCGGGCTGGTCGCCGCAGTCGTCATACAGTTGATGGAAGACCAAGACCTGCGCGCCCTCACTCCACGCATAGACCGCGCTTTGGATAAGGTAATACGCCTGTTGGGTGAGGGTGACGCGGCGCTGGCGCTCATCGGGAGTCAGGGCTGTCCACGTTGGGCCGGGATAGTCGTCCCAGACTGGCGCGCCGTGTTCCGTCACCCAGATGTCTTTGTCGATGCCGTAGGCGATGAAGGTCTGTTTGACGTTCAGCACCAGCCAGCCGGTGCGCCACGGGTCGGCGTAGGCATGGACGGCTACTGCGTCCATGTACCAGTTGTTGGCCTCACGGGCGGCGTCCTGCTGATAAATCGCCAGTACTCGCGCCAGCCAGTTGTCCTCGGTGGCGAACAATAAACCGGCAAACATCACCGTTGCGGTCGGGTCAGCCTGTTTGACGGCGAGGTAGCCAACTTTGAGCAGGCGGGCATATTCGCCAATCGACGCTGACCAGAACATTGGCACATCTGGCTCGTTCCAGATTTCCCATGTCGTTATGCCGGTGTTGGGCGGCAGCGTCCAACGGGCTTTGGGTTTGTTGGTGTTCGGCGCAGTTCTTCGGGAAGCCTGAGCGGCATTCGTGCTGGTCGGTCGGGGTCATTTGGTGGGTCACGTTCGGGTTCGTTTGGTCGTAGCTTTGGCGGGAGGTCTTCCTAAGATGAAGATTCTTGTGTTGAATTGGCAGGACAGAACCAATCCCTTTGCCGGCGGCGCAGAAACCCATGTACACGAAATTTTTTCCCGTCTTGCGGCACGCGGACATTCGGTCACGTTGTACTGCTCCCATTTCCCCAATGCGCCCCGCGAAGAAATGCTGGACGGCTTGCGCGTTATTCGGGAAGGACACAGAAATACGTTCAATGCTTTCGTTCCGTGGCGGTATCTCAGGCGTTTTCAGCACGAAGAGTATGATGTGGTTGTGGATGATGTGAACAAAATCCCGTTTTACACGCCGTTATTTGTCCGCAAACCTCTGTTGGCATTGGCGCATCACCTGTTTGGCAAAAGCATTTTTGCCGAAGCAGGTGTGCTGGCTGGTTTGTACGTCTATGGCTCAGAATGGCT
>JALONW010000373.1 GCA_025454725.1 Anaerolineae bacterium | reverse complement strand
GATGACCGCGCTGATGTACTGGCCCGTCCCCCCGACCAACAGCGGGAGTTTGCGGCGCCGGTGAATGTCGTCAATCGCGGCCTCCATCACCCGTTTGACTTGCGCCAGCGACAGGTTTTCGTCCGGCTCCACGAGGTCGAGCGCGTGGTGCGGCACACGGGTGCGCTCCTCGATGGTCGGCTTGGCTGTCCCAATATCCATCTGTCGATAAATTTGTCGACTGTCGGCGCTGACCACCTCGACGGGCAGGTGGTCGGCCAATTCCAGCGTGAGGCTGGTCTTGCCGACCGAGGTCGGCCCCAGTATGACCAACAGGGGAAAGTTACCAGTCAAGCGCGTCCTCCACATGTTCAATCTTCACCGTCCCATCGCGCCGCACAGCCACCCCCACCACGTCAATACGCCACGACGGGTCGGAATCAGTCAGCGTATCCACATAGGCATAGGCCGCCGCCACCATCCGCCGCCGCTTGGCCGGGGTGATGCTCTCCATGGTGGACTCAAGGCCGCTGCGCCGCGCCCGCACCTCGACGAACACCCACAGGCCGCCGACCTGCGCCACCACATCAATCTCCCCGACCAGACAGCGCCAATTCCGGGCGATAATCTGATAGCCGCGCTCGGTCAGCCAGCGACAGGCGGCGTCTTCGCCCAGCTTGCCCAGCGGGGGTGGGGTATTGTCAGTCAAAGGATTTTAGCCTTTCGTTAGATGATTTTGGTCTGAGGATTTACGCCCGCCCTTGCCGACCAGCTCTCGAATCGGATAACCTGACGCCACCTAGAAAACCCATAAGGAACTGCCCACCGTGACGACACCTCCCAAGCGCAGCACCCCATCATGGCTGCCCAAGCTCGCCCTCGCGCTGTTCGGGACGGCGCTGGCCGCCGGGATGCTTTTTTTGCTGCTGTCCATCTTCCCGCGTTTTAACCCTAACAACATCACCTTTACCGTTGGGATGGGTGATATTTTATTCTACCAAACCGCGTGGATGCAGCCGCTGGAAAACCCCGATGAGGTCTTGAGTGTCCACCCTATCGCGTGGGATGAGCAAGGTTTCCGCGTGCCGCGCCGCCCCGCTGACCAATACCCCATCGTTGCGCTGGGCGACTCGTTCACCGAGTCGGCCAATGCGCCCGCGCCGTGGCCCGATGTGCTGGCCGAGGCGGTGGAGACGCCCGTCCGCAATCTCGGTTTCCGGGGGTTTGGCCCACAGGACGAGGTGGAAGCCTTCCGCCGCTACGCGGACCCTAACGGCCTACAAACCATCGTCATCGGCTTCTTTGAGGGCAATGACCTGTCGAACGCTGTGACGTTTGCCGAACGCGGATTCATCCCACCATCAGAGACCGAGGATTTCAGCCTCACCCAGATTGACGACGATACCGTCACCGACCGCGACATCCGCTACCCGATGCAGGTTGACCTGAACGGCACGCTGCACGACATCGTGTTCTTGGAGGGGTATGTCTGGGGGCTGAATGGAGAGCCAGAAATCTACGAGCGCGCCGTCAACCTCGACCTCGTTGCTGAGACGTGGCACGACATCCGCGAGACCGCCCCAGACGGCGTGTGCATTGTCATAGCCTATTTCCCGGACAAGGGACACGTCTATCTGCCATATCTTACAGCGGAAGACCAGCCCATCTTGATGCAGAAGGCGCTGGGCGTCGCCGCCCGCGAGGGGAATCCCCTTCGCAGCGACCGCCCGTTGAGCGAGGATGAGCAGTCGTTCGAGGTGCTGCTCTCGCGCCTCGGCAACCTGCGTGATGCGGTCGCCAACCGCGCCGCCGCTGAGGGGTTTGTCTTCTTTGACACAACCCCAATTTTGCGGGATGCGGCGGCGCAGGGCGAGATGTTGTACTACACTTATGACACACACTGGAATCAGGACGGCCACGAACGGGTTGGAACGGCTCTTGCAGAGTTTCTAAGGGTCAATCCGTGCGCCGCCGCTGAAGGCTCATCATAAGGAGAAAAAACCACCATGCCCGCCGCATCACTAACCCTCAAGAAATTCCTCGACGCCGATGGGCGTGTCATCCGCTGGCCGACCCGTAAGGGTGACCGGTTGGTCGGTCAGCAGTTGGTGTTGGAATATCTCATCACCAAGTTTGAACCCCACCGCACCTACACCGAGCGCGAAATCAACGACATTTTGCGCCAGTGGCACACCTTCGAGGATTGGACCATCCTGCGCCGCGAAATGTTCGAGCGCCGGATGCTGGGTCGCACCCCGGACGGTCGGCAGTACTGGGTCGTCCGTGACGAATCGGTCGAGCCAGCGGTGTAGCCCTTTTTGGCGTTTGTGCAAACACCTTTAACGAGGTTTCGCCCGTTGTCCGCTTGGGGTTCAAACCCCAAGCTATCCGTTGCGACGGCAAGCCCACTGAAGGGGCTTGCCCCGTCGCTTGTGCGCCTAAAACGAGGCTTACATCAATTCAAAACAGCCCCTTTAGTGGGCTTGGTTGTTTTTATTTAGCTGGAGGCTTGAGCCTCCAGCGGCAACTGAGGCGCACTTCCTCATCTCTCATCACACCAAACGCATCACTTCCCCCTGCCCTATTCCCACTTCTGAACCTTCTGAATGAAGGCGTAGGCGGCGTTGAGGTCGCGGAATTTCTGCGCGGCTTCTTCGGTCGGGAGGGTGCTGGTATCGGGGTGGTAGACCAGCGCCAATTTTCGGTAGGCGGCGCGTACCTCGTCCTGCGTCGCGCCGCGCTCGACCTTGAGCTGGCCATAGGCGACGGTCAAGGCATCTTGACTGGGGCGCGGTTGGCGCGGGTCAAAACCTTCTTGCATCGGCGGCGCGTCCCATGTCGTCCCGCTCCATGACTTCCATGCGCGTTCCGAAAATTCGCTGGGGTCGGGGCGCTGGTACTGCGGCTGATGGACGCTGGGGCGGTACGGGTCTTTCCAGAAGGCCTCAGAGCCAAAATCGACGATGTGCCAGTCACCCTTCATCACCTTCGGCTTGATGGAGGTGCGGAAGTAGCGCATCTTGTCGAGGCTGACCGGTGGACCGTACTTGGCGGCATATTCCCCGGTTGAACCGACCGGCTCGAAATGGAGCTGACCGAGCGTGACCTGCTCGCCCTCCCCTTTGACGGTATAGACGCGCTCTTGGGTCAAGGCGTGCAGCGCCAACAACCATTCCGGTACGCTGACCCGGTGATTGTGTTCGGGCAGCATCGCCCGGTTGAGCAAAAACACTGTCCCGATGCCGACATCGGTAGCATCTTTGAGGTGTTTCTTAATCACCGAAAGTTTGGTCGGCGCGGTCAGTAAGCGCACATGCACGACCATGTTCATCCATGTGTGTACCGCCAGCAGCGACTCGTCCTCGCGGGACAGGTAGCAGGCCTGAACACTCATCAACGCTAAAAAACGCAGCCGCAGCGCACGGCGCACGGCCTCTAGTGCCACGCTGTCCAATGGTTAAACCCTCTCTGACGCCAACCGGATGGTTTGGACATGGATGTCCACAATGTCTTCGATATCGCGGGCGTAGCCGCCCCCCATCGCCACCGCAATCGGCAGCCCGGCGCGCCCGCACAACTCGAACACAATTTTATCACGCTCGGCCAGCCCGTGCTTACTAATCTTGAGCTTGCCCAGCCGGTCGCCCTCGAACGGGTCAGCCCCAGCGATGTAAATGGCGAGGTCGGGATTGCTCATCATGATGGCGCGCCGCGTCCCCTCATAAACCAGCTCGAGATAGGTCTCGTCGGTGGTGCCGTCTGGCAGGCCAATATCGAGGTCACCGGCCACCTTGCGGAACGGAAAATTTTTCTCACCATGGATGGAGAAGGTAAAAATGGTCGGGTCGCCCGCCGTGATATCGGCCGTCCCATTGCCCTGATGCACATCGCAGTCAATGACGACTACTCGACTCACCAAGCCCTCCGACTGCATCGCCCGCGCTGTAATCGCCGCGTCATTGAACACACAGAATCCCTCACCGTGGTCGCGGCAGGCGTGATGAGTCCCGCCAGCGAGGTTAGCGGCGATGCCGTCGCCGTTCAGCGCCACCCTTGCCGCCGCGATGGTCGCGCCAGATGACCGCCGCGACCGTTCGATCATGGCGGGCGACCACGGAAAGCCGATGCGCCGGATTTCGGCCTCGGTCAGTTGGCCAGTTTTGGCACGTTCGAGGTAATCGGCGTCGTGGCAGCGCAAAATATCCTCATCGGTGGCCGCCGGGGGGATAAACAG
>JALONW010000372.1 GCA_025454725.1 Anaerolineae bacterium | reverse complement strand
CAAAGTGGCCCAGCTCAACAGCGGCCACAGCTACATCGCCGACATCCCTTCCGAGCGCCTCGCGCCGTTGGTCAAGGCCGGGAAGTTTGTTGCCAGCACCGATTACAGCGAAGTCAGCACCCTCGACGCGGTGAGCATCTGCGTCCCGACCCCGCTGCGTAAGACCAAAGACCCAGATATGTCCTACGTCATCCAAGCCGTAGAGCGCGTGAGCGAATATGCTCATCCCGGCCTGCTGATTGTGCTGGAAAGCACGACCTATCCCGGCACGACCGATGAGCTGGTCGTCCCGAAGATGGAAGAGGCCGGTTTTGTGGTCGGGCGCGATGTGTTCGTCGCGTTCTCGCCGGAGCGCATCGACCCAGCAAACCCGAAATTCGGCGTCCGCAACACGCCGAAGGTGGTCGGCGGCGTCACCCCAGCCTGCACCGACGTGACGCTGGCGCTGTACGCCACCGCCGTTGACCACGTGGTGCGCGTGTCGTCCCCGACCGCCGCTGAGATGGTTAAGCTGCTGGAAAACACCTTCCGCGCCGTCAACATTGGTCTCGTCAACGAGATGGCGTTGATGTGTGACAAGCTGGGCGTGGACGTGTGGGAGGTCATCGACGCGGCCAAGACCAAGCCGTTTGGCTTCATGCCGTTTTACCCCGGCCCCGGCCTCGGCGGCCACTGCATTCCCATTGACCCGCTGTACCTGAGCTGGAAGATGAAGACCCTGAGCTACACGGCACGCTTCATCGAGTTGGCAAGTGAAATCAACACCTCGATGCCCGGCTACGTTGTCAACAAGGTGGCCGACGCGCTTAACGATGAATCCAAGTCGGTGCGCGGCTCGAAGGTGGTCGTATTGGGCGTGGCCTACAAGCGCGACGTGGACGATGTGCGTGAAAGCCCGGCGCTGGATGTTATCCATCTACTGCGTGAAAAGGGCGCTCATGTCCAATATCACGACCCGTTCGTCCCGCGTTTCCGCCTAGAAGACGGGTCGCCCATCGACAGCACGCCGTATTCTGACGGGCTGCTGGCCGAGGCCGATTGTGTGGTGATTATCACCGACCACACCACCATCAACTGGGCGCACGTCACCCATACTGCCAAGCTGGTGGTGGACAGTCGCAACGCAACCGCCAAGACCCCCGGCACAGCGCGGGTGATTTCACTCTAGCCGACCAACTGATACAGTACGACAAAAAATCACCCCTGCCGCAAACGGTAGGGGTGATTTTTAGAATGTGATTGGAGTTATTCGGTGGGCTAGTCTGCTGCCGTGTTAGAAGACGGCGCAGGGGTCGCGGCGGCGGGGGCGGCTTCAGCCTTCGGCGCGTCGGACTTGGGGGCGTCCTTCGACGGTTCCTTGGCGTCCTTGTCTTTGCTGACGCTGCTGGTGGTCGCCTTGTTTGCGCCCTTGCTGTCGTTGACGTAGAACCCAGAACCCTTGAAGATGATGCCCGCACCCTGCACGACCCGCACGACCTTCTGGCCAGTGGCCGGGTCAACCGTCAGGGCGTCGTCGTTAAACGATTGACGCAGCTCAAAGGTCGTGCCGTCTTCACGGCGGTAAGTATAGAGTGGCATCGTGCAAATACCCTCTTGCGGTGAACAATGACGCTGGACGATGATAGGTGTTTGATTATCCTTTATCATACCGCAGGAACAGGCGGCCTGAACAGCCCCCAGCCTCAACTCTGATAGAATGTTTACGCTTTAGTTTTAATAACTTAGGACTCCGCCCATGCACATCGGGTTTTTGACGTGTGAACTTAAGCCGACCCACGGGTGGGCGCGCTACAGCCTAGACCTCTTGATGGCGCTGCACCGGTCAGGGGTGCGCGTGACGGCATTGGCGTCGGCCAGCACCCCAACCGATTTTCCGTTTCCGGTTCACCCCATTTTGCCGGAACTTGTCCCTGCGCCGCGCTACCTCCCCGCCCGATTGGGGCTGAGAATCCCGGCGGCGCGGGTAGCACTGCGCGGCGCTGAGCTCGTGCATACGGTGGTCGAACCGTTCAGCCACCTCGGCGCGGTGGCGGCAGGCAGCAGGCCGCACGTCATGAGCGCCTGCGGGACATATGCGGCGCTGCCCCGGCTGGCCTCGCGTTTGTCGCGCCCGGTTTACGCCCGCACCTTCCGCCGCGCCGACGGAATCGTGTGCATCAGCGAATATACCCAGCGCGTGTTATTGGACGTGACGCCCTCAGCGCGTTCGGTGTTCATCCCGTGCGGCGTGGACGGCGCAACCTTCGCCCAGCGGGTCGAAGCGGCGCAGCCGTTCGAGAAATCAGGGCCCACTGTGCTGTTTGTCGGGGCAGTCAAAGCGCGTAAGGGGGTGATTGAGCTGGTGAACGCCTTCACCGAGGTTCAGCGCACGCGCCCAGATGCTCATTGTGTCATCGTCGGCAGCCTGACCGGTGACCCGTCGTATGCGGCGCGGCTGCGCGCCGAAATCACACACTTAGGGCTGGATAGTCACGTCACACTGACCGGGCGCGTCTCGGACGATGGCCTGATGCGCTGGTACAAGACGGCGGATGTGTTTGCGCTGCCCGCCATGAACGACGGCCCGCGCTTCGAGGGTTTTGGCTTGGTCTATTTGGAAGCCAACGCCGCTCGTCTGCCCGCCATCGGGACGCGGGACTGCGGCGCAGAATCGGCCATTGTGGACGGCGAGACCGGCTTTTTGGTCAGCCAGAGCGCGGTCGTGCCAGAACTGAGCGCCGCCATTTTACGCCTGCTCAATGATGACGCGCTGCGCGCCGAGATGGGGCAGAAGGCGCACGCCTACGCCCTGTCCGAGACATGGGACAAGGCCGCCGCCGCCTATATCGCACTGTACGAGGACATCTTGCGGGCGGTGCGTCGGTGAGGCTGCTGCTGCTGAGTGACCGCATCCCGCCGGAAAATGTCGGCGGGGCGGAGGCCATCGCGTGGCGGTTTGCGCTGGGGCTGCACGCGCTCGGTCATGAAGTCCACGTCGCGGCGGGAACGCCCGGTAAGCCGTTTGAGGAGGTGCGTGACGGAATCCCGACTTATCATCTGCACAGCCGCTGGCCGACGCGCCTGAACGCTTATTTCACACTGGGTCAACCCGATGTGACGCGCCAGCTATCGGCGCTGTATGACCGAATTAAGCCGGACGTGGTCGGCGCGTTCAACGTCCACGGCGCGCTGACGTGGCACGCCCTGACGCTGGCCCACCAGCGCGGAATCGCCACCAGTATTTATTTCCAAGACGCGATGAGCGTGGCCTACGGCAAAATCACCCATTTTGCACGCCCCGACCAGTGTGATTACCCCGCCGAGGCCTACCGCCTGCCGCCGCTGCACAACCTCACAAGCCAGCGCCTGCGCTATAACCCGTTCCGCACGGCGCGCATCTTGGACATTTTGCGCCGCCATGTCGATGTGCGCGTCAGCATCAGTCAGGCGCTGAAAACGGCACTGGAAGCCAACGGCGTCCCAGAAATGCAGGTGATTTACCCCGGCCTCGACCCGGCGGATTGGGAAGTCGCGCCAGAAAAAGTTGAGGCGCTGCGCGACCGGTTGAACCTGCGCGGCCACCGGGTAATTGTGCTGGCCGGGCGGCTCAACCCGTTCAAGGGGAGCGTCCAGCTCCTGCGCGCCCTCGACCGTTTGCGCCACACCGTCCCGGATGTGCGCCTGTTGATTCTGACGCGCAGCAGCGCCGAGCAGCAGGGACTCGACCGTCCAGAATTTGCCGCGCTGCGCCCGCATATCGTCATTGGCGGCTGGATGCAGGGTGAGGCGTTGGCGGCGGCCTATCAGCTGGCTGATGTGGTGGTGACGCCTTCGACCTATCTCGATCCGCTGGTGGCGGTCAACCAAGAGGCGATGCTGTGCCGCAAGCCATGTGTCACGACCTGTTTCGGCGGCCCCCGCGAGGTGGTCATCGACGGGGAGACCGGCTTTGTCGTCAATCCGCTGGACGACGGCGCGTTGGCTGACGCCTTAGCGCGCATCCTGACCGCCCCCGACCTCGCGCAGCGGATGGGGGAGGCGGGCTACCAGCGCGTCCGCCAACACTTCGACTCGCTGACGCAGGCGCGTTTAATGGCCGACGCTTACGCCGAGGCGCAGCGCCACCACGGTTAACTTACCCGCCGCGCTTGGCCGCGTCCCAAAAGGTGTCCAGCTCGGCGAGGGTGAAATCGCTCCACGGGCGGCCAGACGCCTGTACCGACCGCTCGACGGCTAAA
>JALONW010000048.1 GCA_025454725.1 Anaerolineae bacterium | reverse complement strand
GTCGAAATCTCATCGCATGATGTCGATTTCAATGGGGAACCGGCGAGGCTCGTCCTCGCCCACGATGTGACCGACCAAATCGTGGCCGAACGGGCGCTGCGTGAGAGCGAGGAGACCTTTCGCACTATGCTGGAAGCGGCCTCGCAGGGCGTGATCCTGCTCGATTTGTCGGGCTATATCCGGCTAGTCAACGTCTACATCGAAACGGCCTTCGGCTACGACCGTTCGGAGCTGATCGGCCAATCGGCGCTGTTCCTTATCCCTCCACACATGCATGAGGAATTTCTGCGCGTCCGGCGTGAGTTCGTCAAGCGCCCGATGTTCACCCGCATGGGTGAAGCCGAAGGGCTGGTCGCGCAGCGCAAGGACGGCAGCCTAATGCCGATGGAGATGACCATCACGCCGATTACCGTCGCCGGTCAGCCGATGATTCTGTGCCTGCTGTTCGACATCACCGAGCGCAAACAGCTTGAGGAACACCGCCTTTACGTCAACGCGCTGGAGGTCAAACTCGAAAAAGACCGCGAACTGATTCAGCTTAAAGAGCGCTTCATCAGCATCGTCTCGCACGAATTCCGTACCCCGCTGGCGGTCATCCTATCCTCGGTCGGAATCCTGCGCCGCTACCACGCCAACCTGACGCCCCAGAAGGCCGCCGAAAAGCTGGACGGCATCGCCGCACAGGTACGCCGGATGGTGCAACTGCTAGAAGATGTGCTGACCATCAGCCAAGGCCACGCCGAGCGCATCGAGTTTCGTCCAGAACCCCTCAACGTCTATGAATTCTGCGCCGAAATTGCTGAGACTATCCGCCAGACCGACAAAGAACAGCACCCCATCCACATCACCATTGACGATGTGCCAGTCATCACAGGCGACCGCCGCCTGTTGGAACACATCCTACTCAACCTACTGACCAATGCCGCCAAGTATTCGCCAGCGGGTGCGCCCATCGACCTTAGGGTACGGCGCAGTGGGAGGAACATCATCATCAGTGTACAGGACCGGGGCATGGGCATCCCGCCCGAAGACCAAGACCGGTTGTTCGAGCCGTTCCACCGCGCCCAAAACGTCAGCGGATTAGAGGGAACTGGGCTGGGATTGGCGATTGTCAAGCAAAGCGTCACCGAACACGGCGGCAGCATCAGCTTCGAGTCCAGCGTCGGCCACGGCTCGACTTTTACGGTGACGTTGCCGAATTAAACTGTGAAAACCTTAAGAATCGCACAACTCAAACTTGTGTTTTACGTAGATTTATGTATATTTTTACAGTATACATAGGTTTCTGTAGATTCTAGGATAATATGGCCGCGCCAATCAACCGTCAGTATGTGCGTTTTGCCTTCTACCAGCTCGATCCCGCATGGCGACGCTTACCCGCCGATAAACAGGCCGAACACAAACGCGAACTGAGCGAAACCATTCAGTCGTTTAACCGGCGGATGCTGCTGCGCCCCTATTCGACGATGGCAACCCGTGCCGACACTGATATTTTGCTGTGGCAGATTGCCGAGAGCATTGAACCGTTTCAAGGATTAGCGGCGGCCATCGCCAACACCCGTATGGGCGCTTACCTTTCGCTCAAGTCGTCTTACCTCTCGCAGACCAAGCGCAGCATCTACGAAATCCGCGACAATCCAGACGAGGATGTCGAGCGGTTGGTGATTTCGCCCAGCGAGGCCAAGTACCTGTTCGTCTACCCGTTCGTCAAGACGCGCCCGTGGTATCTCCTCAGCCTTGAGGAGCGCCAAGTCATGATGGATGAGCATATCCGCGTCGGGCGCAAATACCCCGCCGTCAAGCTCAACACCACCTACTCGTTTGGCCTAGACGACCAAGATTTCGTCGTCGCGTTCGAGACCGATGAGCCGTCGGACTTCCTCGATCTCGTGCAGGATTTACGCGAGACACAGGCCAGCCTATACACCGTGCGCGATGTCCCGTTGTACACCTGCATGAATATGTCGCTGGATGAGGCGCTTGATGCGCTCGGCGGCCCCGCCATCGCCCAGCCGCGTCAGCCCAATGCCCCCCGCGCCGAAGCATGGGTCGAAGTCGGCCCGCTGGCTGACTTCCCCGACGGCTCGCGCAAGATGGTTTACGTGGATGGGCAGCAGGTCGCGCTGTTTAACATCGACGGCCAACTCAAGGCCATCAGCAACCGCTGTTCGCACGCCCGTGGCCCGCTCAGCCAAGGCCAGATTGAACACACCGAGGCGGGCTGTGTCGTCCACTGCCCGTGGCACGCCGCCTCGTTTGACCTAGAGACCGGTCAGGTCGCCTCCGGCATCGCCAGCGCGCCCGTCCCCGTCCATGCCGTCGAAGTGCGCGACGGCCAGATTTATGTGAGGAACGCCTAACCATGTCCCCCATTCCCTATGATGCCGTCCTGCTGCTCTCTTTCGGTGGCCCAGAAGGGCGCGACGATGTCATCCCGTTCCTCGAAAATGTGCTGCGTGGACGCGATGTCCCGCGTGAGCGTCTGCTGGAGGTCGCCGAACATTACTATCATTTCGGCGGGGTCAGCCCGATTAACGCCCAAAACCGCGCGCTCATTGAGGCATTGGAAGCGGAGTTTGCCGCCACTGGTCTCGACCTACCCATCTATTTCGGCAACCGCAACTGGATGCCCTACTTAGAAGACACCCTGCGCCAGATGCGTGACGACGGGGTAAAGCGCGTGCTGGCCTTCTTCACCTCGGCCTACAGCTCTTACAGCGGATGCCGCCAGTACCGTGAGGACATCGCCCGCGCACAGGCTGCCGTCGGTGAGGGCGCGCCAGAGGTTGACGTGCTGCGGAAGTTTTATAATCACCCCGGTTTCATCGAACCCAACGCCGAGGCCGCCCGCGCCGCGCTGGAACAGATTCCCGCCGACCGGCGCGCAAACGCTCACCTCATCTTTACCGCCCACAGCATCCCTTCAGCCATGGCGCGGGGCTGCATGTACGAGGCGCAGTTGGCCGAGACCTGCCGCCTTGTGGCCGAGCGCGTGGGTGGTGACCACCCCTACGCGCTGGTCTACCAAAGCCACAGCGGTGCGCCGCATATCCCGTGGCTGGAACCCGACATCAACGACCACCTGCGGGCGCTCAGTGACCAAGGTGTTACCGACGTGGTGGTTGCCCCCATCGGCTTCATCAGCGACCATATGGAAGTGATGTTCGACCTCGACAGCGAGGCGATCGAGACCGCCGCCGAGGTCGGGATGACGCTGGCGCGGGCGGCTACGGTCGGCACGCACCCGGCCTTTGTCCGCATGATTGCCGACCTCGTTCGTGAACGGCGAGACGGTTCGCCCAACAAAATAGCGCTGGGCGTGCGCGGCCCCAGCCATGACATCTGCGCCGCCACCTGCTGCTTACCCGGTCACGGTCGCCCGCTGCCAGCCGCCGCCGCCCAACTACCGAGCTAGCTTATCCGACAAAGACGGTAACTCCCTATGCCGCACCTCCTGCTCATCGGCCTCAGCCACCGTACCGCCCCCGTCGCCCTGCGTGAACGTGTTCACCGCAGCGGCGCGGCGCTGACCGACGCCCTGCGCGCTTGGGTCAGCCTGCTAGGGGTATCAGAAGCCGCGATGGTCTCGACCTGTAACCGCGTCGAGGTCTTGTTGGCCGTCTCTGAGGTCGAAGCCGCCCGACGCGCTGTTCTCGAACGTTGGGCAGCGGACAGCGACTTGTCAGCTGATGACCTCGCCACAAACACCTATACCTATGCGGACGCCGAAGCCGTCGCCCACGTCATGGAGGTGGCGGCAGGCCTCGACTCGCTGGTGCTGGGTGAGACTCAAATCCTCGGTCAGTTGGCCGACGCGCTGCGCGCCGCCCAAGCCGCCCAAACCGCAGGCACACTCACCCAACGCTTAATGATGACCGCCCTGCACACCGGCAAGCGCACCCGCACCGAAACCCACATCACTCACGGAGCGCGGTCGGTGGCGTCTGCCGCCGCCCATGCCGCGCTGCACGCCGTCCACGGCCTGAACTGCCCGCTGATCGTCATCTTAGGCGCAGGGGAGATGGGTCAGGGCGCAGCGCGGGCGCTGAAGGGGCGCGGCGGCGTGCGCATCGTCCTCGTCAACCGGACAGACGAGCGCGCCGAGCGTGCCGCCGCACTAATCGGTGTCGAGTCACACCCGTGGGCGCGGCTGCATGATGCACTGGCTGCCGCTGATGCCGTCATCGCCGCCACCGGCGCGCAGACTGCCGTCCTGACCGCCGATGACATGGCCGACCTGATGGCGCGCCGCCCGGGTCGCCCGCTGACGGTGGTCGATATTGCCGTGCCGCGTGCCGTCGAGCCGGTCGAACTGCCCGGCCTGACGCTTCAGGACATCGACGGGCTGCGCGCTGCACTCGACCATGCCGACACCGTGCGCCAGACCGAGGCCGTCCGCGCCGCCGAGTTGTGCGCGGCAGCAGCGGACGACTTCATGCGGTGGCTGGGCCAACGCGAAGCTGTCCCAGCGATTATCGCGCTGCGCCAGTACGCCCACCGCCTCGCTGAATCGGCGGTCGAGGCGGCGCTGGGGCAGCACATCAGCGATGAACACCGCCAGCGCGCCCACCGTGCGGCACGCCGCACGGTCAACCAGCTTCTACACGCCCCAACTCTAACCCTCAAGTCCAGCTCCGCCGCCCGCTTCGATCCCGAACAAGCGGCGTCGTGGGCGCAGGCACTCCACAGCGCATTGGGCCAACCATGACCCCCACCACCCTGAAAATCGGCACACGGGGTTCAGCCCTCGCCCGCTGGCAGACCGATTACATCGCTGACGCGCTGCGCGCCGCCCATCCCGACCTCACGGTTGAGGTCGTCGTCATCAGCACGCGCGGTGACCGCGTTTTAGATACCCCGCTGCCACTGTTGGGCGGCAAAGGTGCGTTCACCGCCGAACTCGAAAGCGCGCTGCTGTCCGGTGAGATTGACTGCGCCGTCCACAGCCTGAAAGACCTTCCCGTGACCGACCCACCCGGCCTGACCGTCGCGGCCATTCCCCAGCGCGCCGACCCCCGCGATGTCCTCATCAGCCGGGACGGTTATATCCTTGACGACCTGCCCTACGGCGCTCAAATCGGGACGAGCAGTCCGCGCCGCGCCGCCCAACTCCGTCACTACCGCCGCGACCTAATCACGCTGGATGTGCGCGGCAACATTGACACCCGTGTGAAAAAGGCGCTCGACCCGTCTGGCGATTACGACGCCATCTTATTGGCGGCGGCTGGTCTGATGCGCTTGGGGATGCACACTGTCATCACCGAAATTTTGCCGACCGAAATCATGCTGCCCGCGCCGGGTCAAGCCGCGCTGGCTGTGCAAGCGCTGGACGGCTCACCCGCCGCCGCGCTGCTGGCGGCCCTTGACCACACGCCGACCCGTGCCGCCGTCACCGCCGAACGCGCCTTCCTCAAAGGGTTGGGCGGCGGTTGCGCGCTGCCCGTAGCCGCCCATGCCACCATTGACGGCGATCTGCTCACCCTGCGTGGGCTGGTCATCAGCCCAGACGGGTCACAGGGATGGCGCGGCACACAGACAGGCGACCCCGCCTACGCCGCCGACCTTGGCGCGGCGCTGGCTGAAAATGCGCTGTCTGACGGCGCGGCTGACTTGTTGGGCGGTCAGCCATGACTGGCGCGCTGAAGGGAAAACGGGTGGTCGTCACGCGGGCGGCGCAGCAGGCCGACGAGTTATGCACGCTGCTCGAAAAAAATGGCGCGGTGGCGCTCCGCTATCCGTGCATCGAACTTCGACCGCCCGATGAACTCACGCCGCTGCATCAAGCGCTGGACAACCTGCTCCACGGCGGCTACGACTGGCTCATTCTGACCAGTGCCAACACTGTCCACGTTTTGGCCGACACGCTGCGCCGACTTAACCACCCAATTGATGTGGCAGCCGTCGGGCCGACCACCGCGCTGGCCGCCATGCAAGCCGGCCTAACCGTCACGACACTCCCCGCCACCCACAGCGCTGAGGGATTGGCTGCCGCTATGCCCCCGCTGCACGGCGCACAGATTTTGCTCCCACAGTCCGCCCTCGCCGATAAGTCATTGGCGGTGGCGCTGGCAGATCGCGGAGCGCACGTCACTGCCGTGGCCGCCTACACCATGGGCGTCGGCAGCGGCGGAATCGACCTCGTGGCCGAGCTGCGCGCCGGGACGGTAGACGCCATCACGCTGACCAGCCCGTCGGGTTTCCACAACCTGATCACCCGCCTGACCAACGAGGGCGGCGACTCGGCGCAGCTTGCCCACATCGCGCTGGCCTGCCTCGGCCCGACCACTGCCCAAGCCGTCAGCGAGACGGGGTTTACCAACCTCATCAGCCCACCCACCCCCAGCCTGCACGCGCTCATCCAAGCGCTGGCCGCCCATTTCGCCCAATAGGAGACGCCACCCGCCATGACCGACCTCGACCTCAGGCCGCGCCGCCTGCGCCTTACCCCGGCCATCCGCCGGATGGTGCGCGAGACTACCCTCTCGCCCGCCGATTTTATTTATCCGCTGTTCGTGCGGCACGGCACCGGCGTCCGCCAGCCGATTAGCTCGATGCCCGGCCAATACCAGCTCTCACCAGACACCGCCGCCGCGCTGGCGAAAGAGGCGCACGGCCTCGGCATCCCGGCGGTCATCCTGTTCGGCATCCCCGACCACAAAGACCACTGCGGGACGGAAAATTACTCGCCAGACGGCATCGTCCCGCAGGCCATCCGCGCCATTAAAGACGCCGCGCCAGAGATGGTTGTCATCAGCGACATGTGCTTCTGCGAATACACCGACCACGGCCACTGTGGGCTGCTCAACACGCCCGGCGCAGACCACTACGACCCCAATCAGCCCGCCGATTACCTGCTCAACGACGCCACGCTCGATTTGCTGGCGAAAGCGTCAACCGTCCACGCGCAGGCCGGTGCGGACATGATTGCGCCTTCCGGCATGATGGACGGGATGGTCGCGGCCATCCGCACCGCGCTCGACCGCGCCGGACAAGCCAACGTCAGCGTGATGAGCTACGCCGTCAAATACGCCAGCGGCTTCTATGGCCCCTTCCGTGACGCCGCCGAAAGCCCGCCCCAGTTCGGCGACCGCGCCCAGTACCAAATGGATCCGGCCAACGTCCGCGAGGCGCTCAAAGAAGCCGCGCTGGATGTGGCGCAGGGCGCAGATGTATTGATGGTCAAACCCGCGCTGCCGTACCTCGATGTGCTGCGCGCCGTTCGCGACTCGTTTAACCTGCCGACCGCCGCCTATCAGGTCAGCGGGGAATATGCCATGCTGCACGCCGCCGGTCAAAACGGTTGGATTGACCTGCGCCGCTGCGCGCTCGAATCGCTCACCAGTATCAAGCGCGCCGGGGCAGACATGATCCTGACCTATTTTGCGCTCGACGCCGCCCGTTGGCTTTTGGAAGGTTAGGAGACCCCAACCCATGACCCTACCCCGTTTCCTCGCGGCCTGCCGCCGCCAACCGACCGACACCACCCCCATCTGGCTGATGCGCCAAGCCGGGCGCTACATGCCCGAATACCGCGCCATTCGCGCCAAACACAGCTTTTTAGAGATGGTACGGTCGCCAGAAGTCGCCGCCGAGATTACGCTCCAGCCGGTTGACCTGCTGGGCGTGGACGCGGCCATCTTGTTTGCGGACATTCTACCGCCGCTGATTGGCATGGGGCTGGAACTCGACTATCTGCACGGCGAAGGCCCTGTACTGTATAACCCCATCCGCACCCCCGCCGACATCGACGCGCTGCGCGTGCCAAGCGCCGAGGAAAACACCCCCTTCACGCTGGAGACCATCCGACTGCTGCGCCCAGAACTCGACCAGCGCGGCGTCCCGTTGATTGGCTTCAGCGGCGCGCCGTTCACGCTGGCCGCTTATGCCATCGAAGGCGGCGGAAGCAAGCACCACGCCCGCGTCAAGGCGCTGATGATGGGTGAACCTGCCGCGTGGGATACCCTGATGACCAAGCTCACAGCGCTGGTATCGGGCTATCTCGTCGCGCAGGTCGAGGCCGGGGCGCAGGCCGTCCAGTTGTTCGACTCATGGGTCGGGCAGCTCTCGCCGGGCGACTTCCGCGCCCACGTCCTGCCCTATGTCCAGACCATTATCCACGAGGTGCGCGCCAAGACCGGCGTCCCGGTGATTTATTTCGGGACGGATACCAGCGGCTTCTTAAGCGACCTCAAATCGACCAGCGCCGATGTCATCGGCGTCGATTGGCGGGTCGATTTGCGCGCCGCCCGCCGCGTGTTGGGCGACGATGTAGCCATACAGGGCAACCTCGACCCGATTGCATTGTTTGCACCGTGGGATGCCGTCCAGCCCCGCGCCGCCGATGTCATACAACAGGCGGGCGGGCGCGCCGGACATATTTTCAACCTCGGCCACGGCATTCTGCCCGAAACGCCGGTCGATACCGTCCGCCGCCTTGTGGATTATGTGCATGAATACGCCCACCAGCCCGTCCCCTGATACGATGATCGTCGGCGGGGGCATCGCCGGGTTGACGGCGGCTTACACGCTCAAACAAGCCGGGCTGACCCCGCTGGTCATCGAGCGCAGCCCGCGCCCCGGCGGTAAACTGCTCACAGAACAGGCCGACGGTTTCACCATCGAATCAGGGCCGGATGCCTTCCTCATCCGCAAACCATGGGCGCTGGCACTCGCCCAGTCGCTGGGCCTGTCCGACCAGATCATTCACCCGCGCCGCGAAAACGCCCGCACCTATGTCGTGCGGCGCGGCACACTCTACCCCCTGCCAGACGGCTTTAACCTGATTGCGCCGTCAAAGCTGATGCCGTTTTTGCGCTCCCCGCTTTTATCACCGCTGGGGCGAGCCCGCGCACTGCTCGATTTATTCATCCCGCCCCACATGGGGGACGATGACGAATCGGTCGGAGCGTTCGTCACCCGACGGCTGGGACGTGAGGTGGCCGATGCGCTGGCCGACCCGCTGCTGGGCGGGGTGTTCAACGCGCCAGTTGACCGCCTGAGCCTTGCGGCTAGTTTCCCCCAGTTCAAACAACTAGAGCGCCAGCATGGCTCGGTCATCCGTGGGCTGATGCGAGCCAGTCGCGCCCCAAAAAGCGACGCACCCGCGTTTTTCTCGTTCATCGGCGGCGCGCAGACGTTGGTGGATGCGCTGGTCGACGCGCTGCACGGCCACATCATGACCCGCGCGGAGGCCGCCCGCCTGACCCACGTCGATGGGCTGTACCACCTCACGTTGGCAGATGGTCGCACCTTCAGTGTGCCGAGACTCATCCTCGCGGTGCCGCCCGCTGCCAGCGCCAAACTCTTGGCCGAGGTCGCGCCGGAGTCCGCCCATCTCATCAGCCAAATCGAAACCACCGATGTCGGGGTTGCAGCGTTGGGGTACAAATTAGCCGACATCCCGCGCTCGCTGGACGGATTCGGTGCGGTCGTCCCGTCGGGCGAAGGCCGGCCCATCGACGGCATGACGTGGGCGTCGGCCAAATGGCCGCACCGCGCACCCGACGGTTACGCGCTCATCCGCGTGTTTTTTGGCGGCGTCCACACCCGCCCGACCTTCGTCCTCAGCGACAGTGAGGCGTTGGCCGTCATCCGGGGTGAAATGCGCGACCTGTTGGGCATCACCGCCGAGCCGGTCATCACCCGCCTGACGCGCTGGCCGTCCGCCTACCCGCTCTACGCGGTCGGCCACCTAGAACACGCCGCCGCCATCCAAAACGGCCTGCCGGACGGCCTCGCGCTGACCGGCAGCGCGCTCTACGGGGTCGGCGTCCCCGATGTCATCCACCACGCCCAAGACACCGCCACTCACCTGATAGGAATCACCCATGCACATCCCACGCTCTGAGTCATTATTCGCCCACGCGCAGACCCTCATCCCCGGGGGGGTCAACAGCCCGGTGCGCGCCTTCCGAGGCGTCGGTGGGACGCCGCGCTTCATCGCCAAAGGCAGCGGCGCGTATATTTGGGATGAGGACGGCCACCGCTACACCGATTACGTCTTGAGCTGGGGGCCATTGGCAGTCGGCCACGCCCACCCCGCCGTGGTCGAAGCGATTCAGCGCGCCGCGCTGGACGGCACCTCTTACGGCGCACCCACCGCCTGTGAAGTCGAGATGGCCGAGCGCGTGCTTGGGCTTGTCCCATCTGCCGAGATGATTCGCTTCGTCAACAGCGGGACGGAGGCCACGATGAGCGCGCTGCGCCTCGCCCGCGCGGTGACCGGGCGCGAGAAAATCATCAAGTTTGCCGGATGCTACCACGGTCACGCCGATATGCTGCTCTCGCAAACTGGAAGCGGAGTCGCTACACTGGATTTACCGGATTCGCCGGGCGTCCCTGCCGCGACCGTCGCCAGCACGCTGACCGCGCCGTATAACGACCTTGCAGCGGTCGAGGCACTTTTTGCCGCCAACCCCGGCGAAATCGCGGCGGTGATTGTCGAACCCATCGCCGCCAACATGGGCTTTGTTATGCCCGCCGACGGCTACCTGCAAGGCCTAATCGACCTCGCGCACGCGCACGGCGCGCTGTTCATCCTTGACGAGGTGATGACCGGCTTCCGCGTATCGCCGGGTGGCGCTCAGGCACTGTGGGGGCTAGACCCCGATATTACGTGTCTTGGTAAGGTCATCGGCGGCGGCTTACCGGTTGGGGCCTATGCGGGCAAACGTCACCTGATGATGCACGTCGCGCCCGCCGGAACGATGTACCAAGCCGGAACCCTCAGCGGAAACCCCTTAGCGATGGCCGCTGGCCTAGCGACCCTCGAAGCGCTCACCCAGCCAGGTGCGTTTGAGGCCGCGCAAAAAGCCGCCAGCGATTTCGCCAGCGGCTTACAAAATCTTGCCGATAAAGCTGGTGTCCCGATGCAGTCGGGCAGCGCTGGCACGATGTTCGGGTTTTACTTCCTCAAATCGGAAGGCGCAAGCATCACCGACTATGACAGCGCCAAGCGGCACGCCGACACCGCCCGTTACAGCCGGTTTTTCCACGCCATGCTGGAACGGGGCATCTACCTCGCGCCCAGCCAGTTTGAGGCCGGTTTCGTCAGCACCGCCCACACCCCTGACATCATCCATGCGACGCTGGACGCCGCCGAGGATGCGTTAGCCGTCAGCTAGGACTCGATAATGATGCGGTGGCGCAACGCCAGCGACACCGCTTCTGACCGGTTGGTTACGCCCAGTTTGGAGAGAATACTGCTGATGTGATACTTCACGGTTGAACGGCTAACCGTCATCTTCTGCGCGATTTCGGGGTTGGTGCGCCCCTCAATGAGCAGGTGCAGCACCTCGTACTCGCGCTCGGTCAGCCGGTAGACCGGCTCAGAGCGCTGGGTGGCCGCGAGGATGAGGGCTTGGGTCGCCTCTTCAGACAGGGCGCGTTTGCCCTGATTCACATCGCGGATGGCGTCGGCCAGTTGGTCAGTCGAGACGTTCTTCATGAGGTAGCCCATTGCCCCGGCTTCCAGCGCCTTGCTGACCGTCGGGGTGTCAATGGCGCTCGACAGCGCAATCACCTTAATCTTGGGGAAGCGTTGGACAATCTGGCGCGTCGCCTCGATGCCCCCCATCCCGGATGGCATAATCAAGTCCATCAGGACGACATCGGGCGAAAACTTCTCGCACAGTTCCAGCGCCTGCTCCCCACTGTTGGCCTCCGCGACCAATTCAAGGTCTGGGTAGACACGCAAAAAGGTGTTCAGCCCCCGGCGCACCATTTCGTGGTCGTCGGTGATAATGACCCGTATTTTTTGTTCCATCGTCGTTTCCTTCACAACCTTCACTGTTGCTCAACATTACTCTCTTTTCGGCCACATCGCACGGATGCGCGTGCCGTGACTGGGGTAGCTCTCGACCTTCAGGGCGATGCCTGCTTGGTTGGCGCGCTCCTGCATGAATAATAACCCCATATTGGAACCATCACGCGCCTCGGTGACATCAAACCCAACCCCGTCGTCCGAGATTTCAAGCTCGGTGCTATGCGGCTGACGGTTCAGTGACACGCGCACCTGTTTGGCACGGGCGTGCTTGACAATGTTGTTCAACGCCTCTTGTGCGATGCGGAACAGCATGTTCTTGACCTCTGGCGGCGGCTGGAATGAACCGTGGTTGACCACGTTAATCTGGAATTCGCCGTTGCCACGCTTTTCTGCCGTCACAGCTAGTTGTTCGAGCTGGGCGGCAAGGTTGCCGATGGTTAAGCTGTCTGGGCGCAGGTCGAGCAGCAGCGTTCGCATCTCACTCAGGGCATCGCGGATGAGGCCGTGCAGCCCGCGCAGTTCGTGTTCAAGCTGGTCACGCTCAGTCGGTATCTGCTTGAGCAGCGACTCGCTGGTGACCGATGCTGCGAACAGCGTTTGTGTGACTGAGTCGTGCAGGTCACGCGCCAAGCGCTGGCGCTCATCGACCAGCGCGGCGGCGATAGACTGGCGGTGCAGCCGGACGTGTTCCAGCGCCATGCCCACTTGGCTGGCAAATACGGCGACCCGTTCGGCGCTGGACGGCTCAAAACAGCCGCTGTCAGGGTGGTGCAGCACCAGCAGGCCAACCACCTCATCATCAGCCACTACCGGCGCGGCCAAGCACGCCCCCGAAAGCTGGACAAGCTGACCGCCGGGTGCGTCGCGCTGCAAAATCAAGTCGTCGATGGTCTGTGGGGTCTCATTAACCACCACCTTCTCGAAGAAGCGGTTTACACGCAGCTTACCCCGCCACTGCCACATCGACTCGGCGTATTCGGGCGGCGTGAGGTACTGGTGGATGAGCCGCAGGTAATCATCCTCAAGTTGGAGGACATAGGCGAAGTCATAGGCCACCACCTGCCGCAGATTTTGGAGGATGCGCTCCAACACCACCCCCACATCAAGCGAGCTGTTGAGCGCCAGCGCGGTATCGCGTAGCGCATCGGCAAGGCGGCGCTGGTCGGCCTCCTCCTCCTCGATGCGCCAGCGCTGAACGACGTTGGCAATCGTCACCGGCAGGCGCTTGAGGTAAGCCTGTTGGGTGTCCTTGACGATGTAATCATACGCGCCAGCTTTCAGCGCATTGACCGCCGTATCCTCGTCTCCCGCGCCGGTGATGATGATAAACGGCACAGCCGCCCGGAAACTGTCCAGCAGCGTGAGGGCGCTGCCGTCGTGCAGCCAGTAATCGGCCACCACCGCATCGAAGGGCTGTTGGCGCAGGCAAGCCACCGCCTCACCCACCGAGGAGACGGCCTTTACTTCATAACTCAACCCGTCCAGCCGAACCATCCGAAGGAAGGCCTGCCGGTCTAGGGCGTCATCGTCAACCAAGAGCAGTTGGAGCATCAGGTGAATATACCCCCATGGGGTCTCACAGCTTACAACGACCAAACCCGATTGTCCACCAGCGGCAGCAAACGGTGATACGACCAATATGCCACAACAGACCCGTACACGCTATACAATTGGGATGAATGGCTCATGCCAACGGCATCACGCTACCCGCTCTGGGAGCGAAAAATAGAAGGTACTGCCCGCCCCTAGATGGGAGTTGACCCATACCCGTCCCCCGGACAAATCGACCATCCGCTTTACAATTGCCAAACCGACCCCGGTGCTGCTGGCCTCTTCCTTGCCCTGTAAAGTATGGAAAAGCTGAAACACACGCTCATGGTATTCCGGCGCAATCCCCGGCCCATTGTCAGCCACCGAAAATAGCCAACCACCCTCTGGCAGCGGAGCGACATCAACCGACACCTCGCACACGGCCTTATCGTTGAACTTTACCGCGTTATCAATCAAATTCTGGAACACCTGCTGTAAGCTCGTCGGTTCAATCCACAGCGTCGGCAGTGGGTGGGCAATCCGCACCAAGACCTTGCCACTGGTGCCGAACAGGTCGGCAATCTCACGCACCATCCGGTTGAGGTCTACGGGCTGGCGTCCCTCGTTCAAGCGTCCAACCCGCGAGTAGCGCAGCACCCCGTCAATCATCGACTCCATCCGCCCAACCCGGTTGAGCATAATGCGGATGAGTTCACGCCCCTCGTCGTCCAACAAATCGGTATAGTCGGTCGAAAGCCAGTTAGCGACCATCGAAATCCCGCGCATCGGCGCTTTCAGGTCGTGCGAGATGACGTGGGCGAAATCGCGGAGCGCCTCGTTAGACTGTTTGAGCGCCTGCTCGGCCTTGAGGCGTTCGGTGATGTTGCGCGTCAAAATCATCACGCGGTTGTGTTCCAGCGAAATAAAGCGGTTCTCGAAGGTCTGTAAGCCTTTGTCCGCCGTCGGCCAACTGGTCGTCTCGATGACCACCTGACCCGTCTCCTGAGCTTCATGTACCGCCCGAATCGTCTTCTCGAATACCTGTGGGGGCAAGAAATCGCCCATCACAACCCCAACCAGCGAATCGGGCAGCAAAATCTTCTCTTCGCCCATTTTGGCATCGACCACCGCCCCTGTCCCGTCCACCACAAACACATGGTCAGGGATAGCGCGCAGCAGTTGGCTGGAACGTACCTCGTTCAAGTAAAGGTATTCTTCCAGCCGCCGCCTCAGGTCGATGTCATGGACGCTGGACAAGATACGCACCTGCCCCTCGTCATCTAACACGCGCCGTGTGATGGACTCCGCCCAGAAATAACTGCCATCCTTCCGCAGCCGACGGTACTGCACCCGGATGACCGCTTCGCCCTTACGGGTCTGCGCTTGTACCTCATCCTGCACACGCTGGCGGTCATCGGGGTGGATGTGCGCGGCGAGGTCATCCGCCGAAAGGGTCTTCAGCTCACGCGGTGTAAACCCGGTCAGCTCGGTGTGTGATGGGCTGGCATACAGGTATGTTCCGTCCGGCGCGTGCAGCGCAATCAGGTCCGAGACGTTGTTAATCAGCAGGCTGAACAGCGCTTCTTGCGCCGCCAACTGGTCATATTTCTTGATGGCCGCCGACAGGTAGCCTTCGGTCTTGCGGAGGCGGTGTTCCAGCTTCTGAATGCGCATATCACGCGCCCATGAAACATCATTGACCCAGCGATGGACAAACCATCCCACCAGCGCGACCCCACCCATCAACAAGAGGCCAACCTCTACCTCTAAGAGCGATGGAGGCCGACCTCCCACCAACAGCCATCCAACAATGACCGCAGCCACCACCACACCGCCCCACAC
>JALONW010000371.1 GCA_025454725.1 Anaerolineae bacterium | reverse complement strand
GAGCGCAAACCGAACGGGCGCATCACCATCACCGACCTGAAATCAGCCAACGGGACATATGTTGGCGACAAGAAACTCGACCCCAACGTCCCCATCCTGCTCAACGCCGGGATGACCGTCCGCATGGGCGATTATTGGGGGCAGCTCGAACAGAAATCGGTCATCGAAGCGCCGGTGGTTGAGGAGACCCCTCAGGCTCCCAGCCCGGCGATCGAAGTGGCGGGCGTAGATGTGCCGGAAAACCTCAAGACCGCGCCGCCGGGGAGTGTGACCCCTCACCCCCCCAGCCCTGCTCTCCCACAAGGAGCGAGAGGGGAGCAAAATGCGGTGTCTCAGCCGGTCACGCCTCAACCAGAAGTGGCTGCGCCGGTGCCGCCGCAGGACAGCACGCCGATTACGCGCACGCACCCGCCAGAGGTCGCCGCGCCAGCCCGCACCGCCGAGATGCCGCTGATTGTCGATACGCCGACCGAGCCGCTCCCGCCGCGCATGGAGGGTCAGCGCCCGCCGCATTACACCCCGCCGCAGGCCAGCCCGGAACAGCTCAACACCGAGCGCCTGATTTTCTTCAGCGAGAGCCGACCGACCGTGACGGCGCGCATGGGGCGCGACCCGCTGCGGATTGGGCGCGGCGGTCAGGGCGTGGTCGATGTGCGCCTCGACGACCCGACCGTCTCGCGGCTGCATGCCCGCATCGAACGCGGCATCGACGACGCGCTGTACCTGACCGACGCCGGGTCGTCGTCCGGCGTGCGCGTCAACGGGCGGCGCATCCCCGCCCAGACGCCCACGCTCATCACGCCAGAGGACGAGATTGGGCTGGGCAGCTATTGGATGAAGGTCGAACCGCGCGGCCTCGTCCCAATTAACCTCGCCTCGATGCTGCCGACCATCGACCTGAGCGACGAACCCGACCTCGACCCCGATGATACGGTGCAGATGGTCAAGGCGTTGGACGAGGAACTGCCGTTCTTCTCGCCGCCGCCCATGACGCTGGACATGCAGGCCACCGACCGCCTGATGTTCTTCAGCGAAGACCACCCGCCGCAGATTATCAAGCTCACCCAGCAGATTATGACCATCGGGCGCGAGGCACAGCAGGACATCCGCCTAGAGGGGCGGCGTGTCTCGCGTCAGCACGCGCTGTTGGAACTCAAATCTGACGGTCAAATGTACCTAACCGACCTCGGCTCGGAGAATAAGACATGGGTGGGCGATACCGAAATCGTCCCCCACACACAGGTACAGTGGGCGCGGGACGAAATCATCCGAATCGGCAACTACTGGGCGAAATTTGAGCGCGGTAACGAGATTTTTGACGCCGGAACGCTCGGCGCGACCTCCGACCCGCGCAACCTCGTCGGGTCGCGTATCAAAAACTTCCGCATCGACCGCTTTGTAGGCCAAAACAGCTTGACCGGGGTCTACAAGGCCACCGAACTCCCGCTCGACCGGGTAGTGGCGCTCAAGATTATGCACCCCAACCTCGCCGCTGAGGAGCCGCGCAAGCAGCGCTTCCTGCAAGAGGCGCGTATGCTCAGCCGCCTCGACCACCCGAACATCGTCCGCGTGCTGTCGTATGACAACGTGGAAAACGAGCTGTTCATGGTGATGGAGTTCGTCCCCGGCATCAGCATCCGCAAGTACACCCGCGACCTCGCACAGCAGGGGCGGCTTGCCCCGCTGGACGAGGCGCTCAACATCCTCGTGCAAGTGGCCGACGGGCTGCACTATGCCCACCAACAGGGCATGATGCACCGCAGCCTCAAGCCCGATAACGTCGTGATGCGGACGAGTACAGTCATCGGCCCGATTGTGAAATATCAGCCAGTCATGACCGATTTCAGCATCGCACGGTCGGCAGAGGGCGGCAGCCTGTCGGTCACCGACAAGCCCAACACCGAATACCCCTACCTGTCGCCGGAGCAGTGCCAAGGCGAACGAGTGGATGTCCGCAGCGACATTTACGAGATGGGCGTGCTGCTCTACGAGATGCTGTCCGGCCAGCCGCCGTTCAAGCCGCGCTCGCTGTCCGAGGCCATTCGGATGCACGTCCATGAGCCGGTGCCGTCCATCCGTGACCTGCGCTCAGACGTACCGGAGGAGGTTGAGGCCGCCATCAATAAAATGCTGGCGAAGAACCCCAACAACCGCTATCAGACCGCCATCGAGGTGGCGCGTGCGCTTCAGCGCCTCGACATCGCGGGGGTAGACCTCGACGGCGCGGACACGATGGGGCCAAGCGGCGGCGCGGCGCTGGAAGATATGCTCACCGCCTACATGCCCAAGCCGCTGCCCGAGTCGATGCCGCACCCGACCCGCGTGCCGGAGCTTGCCCCGGTCGGCGTCAAGCCGGTCGAGCAGTTGGTGTTCTACAGCGACGACGCGCCGACCCGCGTTTTACCGTTCGATAAGCCGGTGCTGACGTTGGGGCGCGCCAGCGACCAAGACGTGGTGCTGACCGGCGATAAGGTCAGCCGCCGCCATGTCCGCATCGAGCGCGGGCTGGGCGACATCGTGCGGGTGATTGACCTCAACAGCAAAAATGGGACGTTCTTGGGCGGCTACCGCCTCATCAGCGGGGTGGCCGAGGTTTGGGACAAGGCAGATACGCTGCGGGTCGGCAACTACTGGGTGCGGCTGGAACTGCCGCCCGCCAAAATCGACACGCCTGTCCCGTCGGCGCGCCGGACGGCAGAGGCCGCGCCCGAAGCGCCCGTTTTGCCGCCGCCCCCGCCGCTGATTCCAGAGAAAATCGGCGTGACGGTCAACACGACCGCATTGCGCGTCACGCCCGGCCAGACCACCACCCTCGCCATTGAAATCGTCAACCGCAGCGACATCGTGGACCACTTCAAGGCCGAGGTGATTGGCCTGCCGACCGCGTGGTATATGCCGCCGGTCGATGCGGTCTATCTGCTGCCCAACACCCGCGACACGCTCTCGGTCACCTTCACCCCGCCGATGAGCAGCAGCAGCGCGGCGGGCGCGCACGCCTTCGAGGTGCGGGTGAGCGCCCGCGCACAGGCCATCCAGTCGTCGGCCACGCAGGTCTCGCTCAACATCGAGCCGTTCTACAGCTACACTATCGACCTCGACCCCGACCGGGTCAAGGGGCGCGGGCGGGCAGAACTGACCATCGCCAACACCGGCAACACATTTGCCAAGTACACCGTGCAGGCCAAAGACCGTGAGCAGGCCGTCCGCTTCGATTTCGTCGGCAAACAGTTCACGCTCTCGCCCGGCCAGCGCGAGGTGCTGGGGATCAAGGTCATGCCGCGCCGCCGACCATGGCTGGGCGCGGCGCAGACCTTCCCGTTCGAGCTGACCGTTGTCCCGACGCCGACCGACCTGTCTGGCGGCCCCCAGACCCATCAGGGTGAGCTGGTGGTCAAGGCGCGCATCCCGGCGTGGCTGCTGGCGCTGATGCTGCTGGGGTTCGTGCTGTGCGGCGTGATTGCGGCCTTCGCCTATACGCAGGTGGTCGCCTTCCAAGCCGCCGGACAGACCATCACCG
This sequence comes from Anaerolineae bacterium, assembly GCA_025454725.1. GTDB lineage: Bacteria > Chloroflexota > Anaerolineae > Aggregatilineales > Phototrophicaceae > Flexicrinis. The sequence continues at coordinate 703 of JALONW010000371.1, read as the reverse complement.
CCAACGCATTAATTGAGTCGAATGCCGCGACCGCGACCGCCGTGGCCGGCGCGGACGATGACGGCGACGGCCTGAGCAACCTGCGCGAGGCCGAACTCGGCACCGACCCGAACAATTCCGACACCGACGGCGACGGCCTGAGCGATGGTGAAGAGGTGCTGCGCTACGCGACCAACCCGCTGAACGTGGACAGCGACGGTGACAGTGTGTGGGACGGCGACGAAATCACCGATGGGACGAACCCCAACAATTCCGACACCGACGGCGACGAACTGACCGACGGTGAGGAAAAGCTGATTGGCACCAACCCGCTGCTGCGCGACACCGACCAAGATGCCTTGAACGATGCCGAAGACCCGGAGCCGCTGATTGCCAATCTGCCGACCGTGACTCCCTTCCCGACGATCCCCGGCACGCTGGGCGACATCTGCCCCGGCTCGCCCTCCCCGGCGCGGGTCGCCAACGGAATGCAGGGCGTGGTCGAGCCGGGCGGCGTCCCCAACCGCGTGCGCGCCGAGCCGAATGTCGAGGCCGAGGTACTGACCCAGATGCCGCCGGGTGCGACCTTCGTCATCGTCGGCGGGCCAGAGTGCGGCCCCGACGACCTGCTGCGCTGGTGGCAGGTCAACTATAACGGCGTGGTCGGCTGGACGGCGGAAGGTGAGGGCGACGAATACTACATCGCGCCGCCGGGCATGGAAGG
>JALONW010000047.1 GCA_025454725.1 Anaerolineae bacterium | reverse complement strand
GTGCGTTTTGGTTCCAGAGAACGCAGTGACGACTGTCCAGACGGGTCCTTCGCGCCGGTCTCTGAACTCGATCACTGCAGTTCCCTTTGTCGAGCGAACCGCCATCAGCCGCGTCTGTTGCCAGTTCGCACCCTCGAAATAGAGCGGCGTACCGACCTGGATGATCGCCAGGACATAGTGCGGCACATCTGCCTCTTCGAAGAGGCCTGATTTCGCCATTTCAAGTCGGTGTTCAGTCCAGATGTGCCTGACTCCAAACCCCTTGTTGGGCCCAATGTGGCGACCAACAGGCAAGATAATGGAGGCTTCTGGCAATATCGCACCTGACAGTCGAAGACTTGGCACCGTACCAAAAGATCGAAGGCCAGTCAGCGGGTTCAGAATTGGAAGCGAACTCAAACTGTATGGCCTCGGTCAATGATTGCCAAGCTTATGCGGCAAGGGTGAAAAGCCGGTCATCGCGGTAGTAGACTGGGCGACCGTCGCCACCAAAAACGAACACCACATCTCAAAAGAGGTGTTCGAGCGCGCCGGGTATACGGCCATCGTCACCGAACCAGAGGCGATGGCCTACCGGGACGGCGGGCTGTACGTCGAAGACCTCAAAATTGACATCATCTATAAGCGCGTGCTGTGTACCGAACTCATCCATAAGCTGGGGATGGAGACGGACATCGTGCGCGCCGTGCGCGACCGGGCAGTCTTCATGACCAATTCGTTCAGCGCCAAGCCGCTGGCGAAGAAGGCCAGCCTCGCCATGTTGAGCGACGAACACAACGCCCACCTGTTCACCGCCGACGAACTCGACGCCATCCACGCGCATATCCCGTGGACGCGCCGGGTCAGTGACCGCAAGACCGAATATGGCGGCGAACAAATTGACCTGTTGAGCTGGGTCAGCGCCAACCGCGATAAATTGGTCATCAAGCCCAACGATGAGTACGGCGGCAGCGGCGTCATCATTGGCTGGGAGACCGACCAAGAGCGCTGGGACTCGGCCATCGCCCACTCGATGACCACCCCTCATGTCGTGCAGGAGCGCGTCCAGACCATCCAGCGCGATTTTCCGATGATGATTGATGGGCGTCTGGACATCAGCAAGCGATACGTAGACGCCGACCCCTACGTCTACTACGGCGAGCGGGTCGAGGGCTGCCTGACCCGTCTGAGCGGTTCAGCACTGCTCAACGTCACCGCCGGGACGGGTTCGGTCGTCCCCATGTTCGTGATTGACCCCATCGAAAGCTAGGGCGGATGACAAAGGGGACAGCATGTATGCTGTCCGTGCAGGAAGAAATCTTCCCGCGCAAGGTTGGAAAACAAGCGCGGGATTATCCATGCTGTACGGATAGAGCATGCCCTGTCCCGATAAATCACCCCGAATCCCCATTTCGACAACCTCAAACCCCGGTCTTTTGTGCGTTTGGCACGATGACTCTTCGGGATTCCCTACCCTCGCACCCATCCTAGCATCCGCTATAATCGGTTTGTTCTCCACATCACAAACGGTACAAGCATGGGAGGTTTGCCAATGGGCAATGCCAATCACAAGCGTCTGGTTATTCCGGGGCCGGTAGAAGTCCGCGAGGAAATCCTACAGGCACAGACCCAGTGGATGATCGGCCATCGTTCGACCGCCTTTGCCGACCTCTATGGTCGCATCCACAGCAAACTGCAAACCGCCTTCCAGACCCAGAACCGGGTCATCATGTTGGGCGCGTCCGGGACGGGCTTGTGGGAAGGAGCCTCGCGCAACTGCATCCGTGACGACAAGAAAGCCCTGCATCTCGTCGGCGGCGCGTTCAGCGAGCGCTGGGCCGAGATTAGTAAGGCCAATGGCAAGCAGATTGACGTGATTACTGTGGAGTGGGGGCAAGCGCACACCGCCGAAATGGTGGCGGACGCGCTCCAAAAAGAATCCTACGACGCCGTGTGCGTAGTCCACAACGAGACCAGCACCGGCGTGACCAACCCCATCGCCGCCATTGGCGAGGTGGTCAAGCCTTACGAAGACACGCTGTTCTTGGTCGATACCGTCAGCGGCTTTTTGGGCGCAGAACTGCGCGTGGACGCTTGGGGCATCGACTTTGCGCTGACCAGCAGCCAGAAGGCGTTCGCGCTGCCGCCCGGCCTTGCCGTCGCCAGCGTCAGCGAGAAGGTGCTGGCGCGTGCCAAGCAGATTCCGTATCGCGGCTATTACTTCGACCTGATTGAGATTGCCAAGGTCGGTGACAAGAACAACACTCCGTCCACGCCGCCCATCAGCATCATGTTTGCCGCTGATAAGCAGCTCGACGACATTATGACCGAGGGCGTCGAGAATCGCTGGGCGCGCCACCTCGCCATGCGCCAGACCACCCACGAGTGGGCTGACAGCCGTGGTTTCGGCGTGTTTGCTGACCGTCCTTACGCCAGCCCGACCGTCACGACGGTCGATAACCGCGTCAAGAACATCGACGTAGACGCGATGGCGAAATTCATGTCTGGCAAGAATTTCAGCATGGACAAGGGCTACGGCAAAATCAAGGGGACGACCTTCCGCATCGCCCACATGGGTGACATGCAGCCCGAAACCCTCGATGAAGTGCTGACCGGCCTCGACGAATTCATTGGAGCGTAATTCCACATGCCTTTCCACGTCCTCATCTCCGATAACGTCGATAAGCGCGCCGTCGCGCTTCTGCAACAGAGCCAAGACATCCGCGTCACCTTCGAGGGCGACATGCCCCGCGACAAGGTCATTTCCATCCTTGGTGATGTCGATGCGCTGGTCATCCGCAGCGCGACCAAGGCCGACGCTGCCCTGCTCGAATACGCGCCCAACCTCAAGGCGATTGCCCGCGCTGGCGTCGGCGTCGATAACGTTGACCTGAACTTCGCCACCGACAAAAACATCGTTGTGATGAACACGCCGGACGGCAACACCATCAGCACCGCCGAATTTACCTTCGGCCTGATGCTGTCGCTGGCGCGCCACATCCCGCAGGCACACGGGAGTCTCGCGGGCGGCAAATGGGACCGCAAGTCGTTTACCGGTGTCGAGCTGCGCGGTAAAACCCTCGGCGTGGTCGGTTTCGGGCGCATTGGTCGTCAGGTCGCCAAGCGCGCCAACGCCTTCGACATGAACGTGATTGCCTTTGACCCGTTCGTGCTGCCTGACCTCGCCGCCGACATGGATGTGTCGATGGTGGACCTCGACACGCTATACGCGCAAAGTGATTTCATCACCCTGCACACCACCGTCACCGACGAGTCGCGTTATATGGTCAACGCGGCCACCATTGCCAAAATGAAGAAGGGCGTCCGCATCATCAACGCCGCCCGTGGCGTGCTGATTAACGACTCCGACCTCGCTGAGGCGATTAAGTCAGGTCAGGTGGGCGGCGCAGGGCTGGACGTGTATGAGCCGGAGCCGCCGACCGCAGATAACCCGTTGATTGGTCTGCCGGGCGTCATCCACACCCCGCACCTCGCCGCCAGCACCTCCGACGCCCAGAACAACGTCGCGCTCGACGCCGCCCAGCTCATCCTCGATGCGCTGTTGCAGGGGCGCTATGCCAATGTTTGCAACCCCAAGGTGCTGCACAAGTAGCCTGTAGGGGCAAGGCTTGCCCGCCCGCCGTGAAAAATCCCCTTACCCCGTTCAAGCGCGAGGTAGGGGGATTTTTTATGCCGAATCTCAATCCGTTTTAGGCAAAAAACGACCTGTAATCCGCTGGAAACGTTTCCGTCGGTTCGCCATGTTTGACAGCCGAAACGTTCTCTGATATAGTCCCATTCAGGTGGTAATCTTACTTTCACCACCTCCCTTCCGCCTTGCCGTGTACCCAGCCCGGCAGCACCCGTCCATCGGCCAGCTCGGCCACCCATGTGGGCGCGCCCTTCCATCACGAATTGATTTGCCTCAGCTCAGACGTGGTTTTCTCCATCTAGAGATGCCGCCCGTTCTGCCCGCGCTGTGTATCCTCACAGCGCATCCACACCCTTTCCGCATACCACCAGAACCCCCCTTATGGATATCGCACAACTCGAAAAACGCACGCTTGATGAACTGCGCCAACTGGCACGCGACTTTGGCGTACCCCGCTTTAGCCGCATGAAGAAACAAGACCTTATTTTGGAAGTCATGCGCGCCGACGCCGAAAAACGCGGCCTCAAGCTGCGCGGCGGTGTGCTGGAAATCATGCACGATGGGGTCGGTTTCCTGCGCGCCGATAAATATTTGCCGGGGCCAGACGACATCTATGTCGCACAGGCGCAAATCAAACGGTTTGCGCTGCGGACGGGTGATATGGTCATCGGGCAGGTGCGGACGCCCAAAGACAACGAAAAATATCACGGTCTACTGCGCGTGGACGCGGTGAATGGCGTCCACCCCGACGAGGCCAAAGACCGCCCCAATTTTGAAGACCTGACGCCGATTTTCCCCCTCCAGCGCTTTGACCTAGAGACCAACCCCCGCGTTCTCTCGACGCGCATCATCAACATGATTGCGCCGGTCGGTATGGGTCAGCGCGGGATGATTGTCAGCCCGCCCAAGGCCGGTAAGACCACCATCCTCAAGGACATCGCCAACGCCATCAGCGAAAATTATCCCGAAGTCCACCTGATGATGGTGCTAATCGGTGAGCGTCCCGAAGAAGTCACCGACATGGACCGCTCGGTCGATGCTGAAGTGGTCGCCAGCACGTTTGACGACCCGGTACACCATCACGTCCAAGTGGCCGAGATGGCGCTGGAACGCGCCAAGCGCCTCGTCGAAATGAAACGCGATGTCGTGCTGTTGGTGGACTCGATTACCCGACTCGCCCGCGCCTACAACCTTGTCGTCCCAACCAGCGGGCGCACGCTGTCCGGCGGTCTCGACCCGATGGCCATTCAGCCGCCCAAGCGGTTTTTCGGCGCGGCGCGTAACGTCGAGGAAGGCGGCAGCCTGACCATCGTCGCCACCTGCCTCGTCAACACCGGCAGCAAAATGGACGACCTTATTTATGAGGAGTTCAAAGGCACCGGCAACATGGAGCTGCACCTCAACCGCCGCCTGCAAGAGCGCCGTATTTTCCCGGCGTTCGACCTCGAACAATCGTCCACACGGCGCGAGGAACTGCTGCTGGGGCCAGATGTCATCCAGCGCGTGTACATGGTGCGGCGCATGTGGGCGCACCTTGCTGAGGATGATACGGTCGGGCCAGTGGGCGCAACCGAACAGCTCATCAACAACCTCAAGCATCACGACACTAACGAGGAATTCCTCAACACCATGCCGGGCGTCTCGACCTCTGGGGCCGCGCTGGCGCGCATGATGCGCCAGAAGTAGGCGCAGCAAGCACAGGCCATCAAAACGGGGCGTATGCGATAGTGGCATACGCCCCGTTTTTTGTTGGATGTCTGCCTACTTCTGCCGACTCAACATCCAGCGGTACAGCGCGTAGAACGGCGTGATGATGGGCTTATCCCACGCGCCGAGGCCGCGCACCACTTGACCGCCCCAACCGCGCTTGAAGCCATACACGCCCCACAGCCCGTCGTCGCGGGCTTGGAACTGTTCTTCTAGAGTCGCCTCTTCCTCGTCGGGGATGCCCCATAGGTCATACCAAGCGCAGCCTCGCGCCCGCGCCCACTGGATGGCCGCCCACTGCACGCCATACGAGGCCATCAGGTCACGCTTGAGGTCAGACGACGCGCCGTAGAGGTAATAAGCCTGCCGCCCCTCCCCCCCATCAACCGACGCGACGAACACCCCCGCCAATAGGTCACCCTCGTGTTCGGCGAGGACGAGTGCGGCGTCTCGAGGGGTGAACAGCGCGTGCGCCATGCGGTAATAATTCGCGCCGTGGACGCCAAACCCGTTGCGCTCGCCGGTCTGCTGCATCAGCGCGGCGAAGCGCACTGCATCCGCCGCCGACGCTTCGACATAGCGGATACCGGCCTTCTGCGACTGGCGAATCTTGCGCCGCGTGCCTTGATTCATCCGCGCCAAGATGACCTGTTCATCATCCCGAATGTCGATGGCGACGGTGCGCGGCGGCTGGACGGTCTGCGGCGACAGGCGAAAACCCATCGCCTCCGGCTGCGGCGGCTGGTCGTCACCGAGGAACAGCCCCGGCTCCCATTTGATGAAGGTGGCGCGGCGGCGCAGGGCAGCAGCGCGCACCGCCGACCACAGCACCGGCCATTCGCTGTCATCTGAGACGTAACCGCCCATCGGCACATAAGCAAGGTAAAACAGTTTGCCGGGGAATGCCTTATACAGCACCTGTGCGCCCGCCCGGATTTTTCCACTGCCGTCGGCCAGCGCCACCCGTTCCGCCGCCCAGCCAAAGGCTGACTTTAAGCCGCCCCACGCCGAAAGCTGGAGCAGGTGGGCATTGGGCTGGGCGCGGACGAACTCGTCCCAAGCGGCAGGGGTCGGGGTAATGGGTTTAAGCGGCATGGCGCGTTTCTCTGTTGGAGGATGTGAGGTTTTAACCCGTCAACGGTAGACCATCCCCCCGCAGGTCGCAAGGGGTGTTTTTGAAGTGATGAGGGGTGAGTCGTGAGTGATGAGAGGATGTTGGCAAATAAGAAGAATAGGAGGGAGAACAGGGCATGCCCTGTCTGTACAGGAGGAAATCCTCTCCCGCAAAGGTGAAAAAATGGTGTGGGATTATCCGTTCTGTAGGGGCGAGGCTTGCCCGCCCGTCGATGATACTATTGCCAATGATGTCATAATCGCTTAACCCGGCAGTTGATACAGCTCCAACAAAACGCCGCCTGTCGAACGCGGATGGATGAAGGCATACAGGATACCGTCGTCACGGGTGCGCGGCGACTCGTTGATGAGCTGGACGCCTTTGGCCTTCAGTCCATCCAGCGCCGCCGCGATGTCATCAACCTCTAGACACAGGTGATGCAGGCCGCCGCCGGTCTTCGCAAGATACTTGGCGACACCGCTGTCGTCACTGGTCGGCGCGATAAGTTCAATTTCACCCTCACTGCCTACCGGCAAAAACGCAATATCGACCTGCTCGGCGGGGTTATGTTCGACGCGCTGCAAGGTCAGCCCTAGCGCGTCGCGCCAAAAACCCAGCGCCTGCTGCACATCAGGGACGACCACGGCAATATGGTTAATCTTGAAACCCATGTTTTTTCGGTCACTTTCTACCCTAAAGAAGCCAAGATGGGCTGTAGTATAATCGAAATCTATGTTGAAACGCTGGAACCAGACTAAACGCTCTATGGCCGAGACACATTCACTGCCCAAACCGCGCCTGCGCCGCCCCGGTTTTTGGCGCGAACTTCTCAACAGCGCCTTTTTCATCTTTGCCGCACTGGTGTTCAGTGAGCTAACCTTCCCACGCAGCAGCATCAGCGGTTCCAGCATGGAACCGACGCTGTGGGGTGGTAACCACCTGCTCATCAGCCGGGTATCTTACCTTGTGGCTGACCCTCAATTTGGCGAGATTGCTGTTTTTATCTCACCGGACGCCAAAGCGGAAATGCTCATCAAGCGCGTGATCGGCGTCCCCGGCGACACCATCGAAATCCGCCGGACGAGCGCTGTGGACGCCAGCGGATTCGAGGTCTACGACGGCGAAATCGTCCGCAACGGCGTGGTGCTGGACGAGCCGTATTTCATCAACCGCCCGTGTAACAACTGCTACGACCGGACATGGACTTTGGGCGAAAACGAATATTTTTTCGTCGGTGACAACCGCAATCGGTCGAACGACTCGCGGGCGCTTGGACCCATCAGCCGTGAGCGCATCGTCGGGAAGGCCATCTTCCGCTACCTGCCGTTTGACCAGTTTGGCACACTACGCTAACCCTATGGCGGGTTTGTTTCGGTTACTTTCCACCATCAAGAATCCAATATGGGCGTAGTATAATCGAAGCCTACCGAAACGTTGGAATAAGATTGAACGCCCCTATGACTGAGACCACTGCGGAGCGCTTCATCGGCGCGCCGCCGCAACCCGAATCCCGCCCCTTACCCAAGCCGCGCCTGCACCGCCCCGGTTTCTGGCGTGAACTGCTCAACAGTGCTTTCTTCATCTTCGCCGCGCTGGTGTTCAGCGAGTTGGCCTTCCCGCGCAGCAGCATCAGCGGCCCCAGCATGGAGCCGACGCTGTGGGGCGGAAACCATCTGCTCATCAGTCGGGTATCGTACCTCGTCAGTGACCCTCAGTTTGGCGACATCGCGGTTTTTGACGCGCCGGACGCCAAAGAGGAGATGCTCATCAAGCGCGTGATTGGCGTCCCCGGCGACACCATCGAAATCCGCCAGACCAGTTACCTTGACGGCAGCGGGGTGGAGGTGCGCGACGGCGAAATCGTCCGCAACGGTGAGGTGCTGGACGAGCCATATTTCATCAACCGCCCGTGCCGCAACTGCAACGACCGCGTGTGGGTGTTGGGCGAGGATGAATACTTTTTCGTCGGTGACAACCGCAACCGCTCCAACGACTCGCGGGCGTTTGGCCCCATCAGCCGCGACCGCATCATCGGTAAGGCCATCTTCCGCTATCTGCCTTTTGACCAGTTCGGCACGCTGCGCTAACCCCGCCCTGCCTTAACGGAGGTTCAGAAATACCCCACTATGACCGACGAAATGAAGTCTGTCTGCACGCGCTGCCAGATCGGGATCATGCAGAACAAGCTGATGCCCTTCACCCTGATAGAAAACGGCCACATGGTCAATGTCCAGCGGATGCCCGCCCGCGTGTGTGATGTGTGCGGCTACCGCCTGTTCGACCGCGACCCTCTGGTCAGTCTGCGGGCGATGTTGGGGGCGTCGCGCCGCCGCACCAAGCCCGCCGCCAAGAAACCCGCCGCTTCGCCGCGCACGTCCACCCCACGCAAGCCAAAAGGATAGAAAAGTGATGAGGGTCGGGTGATGAGCGATGAGGTTGCATAAACCCAGCCGACAGCACCTGCATCTTAGCCCATCAAAAACACCGCTCACGTCAGGGCGGTGTTTTTTTGTCGCATTTTCGTTTTTTTACGCTGTTCTATCCTCAATAACGACGCCATCAATCCCACCCAGACGGGCGGGGTTTGGGCTTGGCGTGTGCGGGTATAATAAGAAAAACACAATCCCCACGTCTCCTGGCAACTCACCAAAGGACAAACCCGTCTATGTGGCATTCTGGCGGCTGGCGTCATTTTATTGACGGCAGCGACGGTGACAAGAAAAAACTGACTTGGCCGCTCATCCAGCGCGTATTGGCCTATGCCCGCCCTTACTGGGGCAGGATTGCGCTCCTCCTCCTGACCATCATCGTTACAACCGGCCTCGGCCTGCTCACCCCGCAGATTTTCCGCGACCTCATCGACGTGGCAATCCCTACCGCCGACACCACCCGACTGAACCTGCTCGCGCTCGGCCTCATCGCTATCCCGTTCGTCAGCGGTCTCATCCGCGTGGTACAGCGCCGCCTCAACTCGGCCATCGGTGAAGGCGTCATCTATGACCTGCGCGTGGCGATGTACGACCACATGCAGAAGCAGTCGCTGCGCTTCTTCACCAACACCAAATCCGGTGAGCTGCTCACCCGGCTCAACGACGACGTGATTGACGCGCAGCGCGCCGTTAATGGGACGATTGTCGAGATTATCACCAACCTGATTACCGTGGTGGCGACACTGGCGGTACTGCTGGCAATGGAATGGCGCTTAACCCTGCTGGGCATCTTGGTTGTGCCGTTCTTCATCCTCGTAGCGCGGCGGGTCGGCGGCCAGCTCCGCACCCTCGCCCGTGAGCAGATGACCTACAACGCGCAGATGAACGTGATGATGAGCGAAACCCTCAGCATCAGTGGTGCGCTGCTAGTGAAATTGTTCGGGCGCGCTGATACTGAAGTCTCGCGCTTCCAAGACCGGGCGGCGCGGGTGGCCGAAAGCGGCGTCAAGCGGGCGGTCATCGGGGCGTCTATGTTCGTCGTCATCGGCTTGATTAGCGCGGTCGGGACGGCGCTGGTCTATTGGCTGGGCGGCCACCTCGTCCTCAGCGGCGTGTTCTCCATCGGGACGATTGTGGCGTTCGGGACCTACCTCACCCAGCTTTACGGCCCGCTGCAAGCCCTGACCAACGCCCCTGTCGATTTCGCCACCTCGATGGTCAGCTTCGAGCGCGTGTTCGAGGTGCTGGACCTGCCAGTCGAGATTGCCGAAAAAACCGACGCCACCCACCTCAGTGCCGTGCGCGGCGCGATTGCGTTTGAGAAGGTCTCGTTCAGCTACGCGGCGGAAGGCAACGCCCTGCGCGAGACCGAGCGCGTTTGGGATGAAGACCAATACACCGCGTCCGGCGATAAATCGGTCGGGACGCAGCAGGGGCGTACTCAAGCCCGTGAGACCGCGCTGACCGATGTCTCGTTCAGCATTGAGCCGGGACAGTTGGCCGCGCTGGTCGGTCCCAGCGGGGCGGGCAAGACCACTCTCACCTACCTCATCCCTCGCCTATATGACCCGACCAGCGGGCGCGTCTTACTCGACGGACACGACCTGCGCGACCTGACACTGGCATCGCTGTCCGGCGCGGTCGGCATGGTCACGCAGGAGACCTACCTGTTCCACGACAGCATCCGCAACAACCTGCTCTACGCCCGACCAGACGCCACCGAAGCCGAGATGATGGCAGCGGCGAAGGCGGCCAACATCCACGACTTTATCACCGGCCTGCCCAACGGCTACGATACTGTCGCAGGGGAGCGCGGCTACCGCCTCAGCGGCGGAGAAAAGCAGCGGATTGCGCTGGCGCGTGTCATCCTGAAAGACCCGCGTATCCTTGTGCTGGATGAGGCCACCAGCAGCCTCGACAGTCAATCCGAGGCGCTCATCCAAGCGGCACTCAAGACCGTGATGGAAGGGCGCACCAGCATCGTGATTGCCCACCGCCTCAGTACCATCCTCAGTGCGGATGTCATCCTCGTGGTGGACCGGGGTCAGGTGGTCGAGCGCGGCACCCACACCGAATTGCAGGCCTTAGGCGGGCTGTACGCCAACCTCTATGAGACCCAATTCCGGGGCCAATTAACCGAGGCGTAAAGCTAAAGTTGGCAGTGAAAACAAACGCCTCAGAGATTTTCTGGGGCGTTATCGTGTTTATAACCAACCTTTATTTAGGTAGTCCATCACGCCATACTATGCCCCTCACAACAAAGGCGTTTGGTAAATCATCAGTACCATAGTACAATTAAGTCTATCAGTTCAGCTTGAATTATCCCTCTAGACTTCACCACGGCGGCTTGGAGATTTCACCCATGAAGAACCGGCTTTATCTGCTCCCCATTCTGTTGGCTGTGCTGATGTTTGCGGCAGCCATCACCCCTGCACAGGCGACCGTTGCCCGCGTCAGCATTACCGGGGGGGCGCTGCTCCAGTGTACCGGCAACGTGATTGAGGGGACCTATACTGCCGTAGCTTACGACGCCAGCGGCTCAGTAATCGGCTCATTCGGCGCGACCGAGTTCTACCTGACGACCAATGGCGGTGTCGCTCCGCAATCCGCCACCCTGAGCAGTGGGGCGGCGCGCCGCTTCTACCTCGCCATTGGAACGGGGAACGTGGTCTACGCTGAAGCTTATGTCGTGCCGACCAGCAATCCCAGCATCCGCAGCGAGACCGTCCGCATCTACTGCGATGGGCGCATCGAAATCTTCGGGCTGGCCGCTGGCCGCACCGATGACCGCATGAACTACGCCAACGGCGACCTGATTAACGTGCTGTACCCGACCTTCGACTCGGCGGGCAAGGGCGGGGTTTCGGTCTACAGCCTCGACGCCAACAGCGTTGGCTTGCTGGAAGGGCGCTTCGCCTACGCGCTGTTCGAGCCGTACCTTGGCAACCCTCCCGCCGTGAACACTTTCATCGCCCGCATCGACTACTCCAGCTTGTACGCGCTGACCACTGGTGAATTCCAGATTGTGGTGGACGACCCGCTGGAACCCAAGACCTACACCACCATTTTCTCGGCCTTTCCGGTCGGCAACATCTACTACCGCTAGGTCATTCTGAAACGAACCATCAGCCACCCCCGCCGAATGATTAGGTGGGGGTGGTTTTTATCGCCTACATCAAAGGCTAGACTGTTATGGACTTTACGCTTGCCATCGTCATCAGCGCGCTGTTGATTGGATTTGGGAAAGGCGGCCTGTTGGGGCCGTTCGGCGGGACGCTGGCACTCCCCATCATCTTAACGGCGGTCGTCGCGGGCGAGCCGTTGGGCGTGGCGACGGCTGGGGCGCTGCTGCTGCCGCTGCTCATCCTCGGCGACCTGTTCGCCGTCCCAATCTATTGGAAGGACTGGGACCGGCGCTACGTCTGGCTGCTGCTGCCCGCTGCCGTCGCTGGGATTGTGGTCGGGACGGTGCTGCTGACCAACCTCCCCAACCTGACCCTGCGGCGCATCCTCGGCGTGCTGACGCTGTTGGTCGTCGCATACCGTTTCGCCAACCCGTACCTTCAGCGCCTGCAATATCAGTCGCGTGATGTGTATGGCTGGGTGGCGGGGTTAATAGCCGGATTCGGGAGCGCGCTGGCGAACACCGGTGGCCCGCCCATCACCGCCTACCTGATGTTAGAGCGCGTCTCGCCGCGTGTATTTGTCGGGACACAGGCGGTCTTTTTCGCCGTGGTCAATCTGCTTAAAGTTCCCGGCTACGCGGCGGGCGGCCTGTTTGACCTCGACCTGCTGCTTTTGGCGTGGCCGTCACTGATTATTGTCCCGGCGTGTGTCATCATCTCGCGTCCGCTGATTTACCGCGTCAACCGAAAACTGTTCGACGCGATTTTGACGGCGGGTTTGGTCTACGCGGGGATTAGCCTGCTGTGGGGGTGAAAAGAAGTGATGAGTGACGAGAAACAAGTGATGAGCGCGGCATTTGGCGATGATTTGGGGTAGCGAACCTCACCTCACCTCTGCCCCTCTCCCTAGGTTCACTGCACGACAGATGTAATGTTGTGGATGAAATAGAGGTTCGCCATGCCGACCGTCAGAGGCTAAAGCCTCCGACTGCCATTTTGAAGCCGACTAAAGCCGGCTGCTTTTGGTGTCACATTTCACCTCGTTGGGTTCAGCGGGTAGGCAAGCCTCACCCCTACAGGACAGATAATCGCTGTAGATGTCATATCCGCCCCAGACTGGACATTTTGTCGGGGCGGCGCTTGCGCGCCCGTGATGACAAACCGGACATTTGCCATTATTTTCGCCTTACAGCCCCCTGAAGAGGGCTTCAGGACGGTAGCCAGATGCTTTAGCGTCTGGCATCAAACGAGGCGAAACCGGCAAATATTACGAATGTCGTGCAGTGAAATCCCTAGGAGAGGTGGGGGTTTGCAAACCTCACCCTCATCACTCATCCCTCAATTCTCATCACTCCAAATGCGCGCCAGTGCCAGACGGACGGCTTGGACGATAATCTGGTGTTCGGCGGCGTGCAAACGCACCTCGAAGTCTGACAGCACATCGCTGGGCAGGATGGGGACATGGGCGATGACCAGTGGTTTGCCCGCATCGACCTCTGGGACGACGTAATGCACCATGCAACCGCCGACATCGACCTCCTCGTTTTGCCACGCCTCGAAGGTGCGCTCGATGGCGTTGGTCCCAGCGAATTTTCCCGGCAGTGCGGGGTGGATGTTGATGACGCGATGGGGGAAGTAGTCAAGAAAAACCGGGCTGAAGACGTGCATCCAGCCCGCCAAGACCACAAGGTCGGGCGCAGCGGCAGCCACCTGCTCGGCGAGGTCACGGTCGTAGTCCTCGCGTGATTTTCCCTCACTGGTGTAGGGTTTCAGCGGAAAATACAGCGTCGGGATACCGTGCATCTCGGCGCGGGTCAGCCCGAAAGCGTCGCGCCGGTTGCTGACGACCAAAACCACCTCCGCCCCCGGCAGATGACCCGCCTCCGCCGCGTCAATTATGGCTTGCAGGTTGGTTCCAGAGCCAGAGATGAGGACGGCGATGCGCCGTGCGGGTTGTTCAGCGTCACTAGACATACAACCCCTCCACCGTTACCGTGCGGCTGCCGGTTGTGACCACCCCGACGCGGTAGATGTCATCGGGCAGGGCGGCCAGCGCCGCGTCCACATCTTGCGCCGGGACAATGACCGCCATCCCAATGCCCATGTTGAAGGCGTGGAACAGCTCGTGCGGAGTCGCACCGCTGTGGCGCGCAATCAGCCCGAAAATGGCCGGTTCCGGCCACGTTCCACGTTGAATGGTGACGGCGGTCCCGGTTGGCAAGATGCGCGGGATGTTGTCGTACACCCCGCCGCCGGTGATGTGCGCCATGCCGCGCACGTCCACTCCCACCGTGATGAGCGCATCAAATTGGCTGAGGTAGGCGCGGTGGACGGCCAGCAGCGCTCCACCGATGGATTGGCCGCCGAGTTCAGGCTGCGGCGCGTCCCAGTCGAGGTTGCGGAGCGCCATGCGCGCCAGCGAAAAACCGTTGGTGTGCAGGCCATTGGACGGCAGCGCCAGCACCACATCCCCGGCACGGATGCGCGACCCGTCAATGAGCAGGCCGCGCTCGACCGCGCCGACCATCGTCCCCGCGAGGTCAAGTTCGCCGGGCTGATACACCCCGGGCATTTCAGCGGTCTCGCCGCCCAACAGCGCGCACCCCACGCCCCGGCAGGCGCGAGCGATGCCCTCAACCACCGCCGCAACCTGCTGCGGGTCCAGCTTGGACGAGGCTACATAGTCGAGGAAGAACAGCGGACGCGCGCCCTGCACCAAAATATCGTTCACGCAGTGGTTCACGAGGTCTTGGCCGATGGTATCCCACTGGTTCATCCGCCCGGCGACCATCGTTTTCGTCCCAACTCCGTCGGTGGTGGCGACCAAGACCGGCGCAGCCATCGCCTTTAGCCCGGCGGCGTCATATAAGCCGCCGAACGCCCCGGTTTCGCTCAGGACGGCGCGGTTATAGGTGCTGCGAACCGAGGCCTTCATCAGCTCGGTGGCGCGGTTGCCCGCCGCAATATCGACGCCGGCCTGCGCGTAGGCGCTGCCCGTCCGCCCGATGTCGCGGCGGAACTGCATCCCCTCGAACCAGACCATCTCGATGCCTTGATAGGCGCTCATCAGCGCGGCGTTGAGGTCGGGGCCGGTAGCGCTAACGGCCAAGACGCGTCCGCCCGCCGTCAAACGGCCAAGACGCGTCCGCCCGCCGTCACCAAGCGCCCGTCGGCGTCGTGCGCGGTCCCTGCGTGGAAGGCCTGCACCCCGGCGGGCAAATCATCGGGCAGGGTAATGGGGTCGCCCTTGCGCGGGTCGCCGGGGTAATTGTGGGCGGCCACCACCACCGCCGCACACGCGCCGTCTTTCCAGCGTACGTCCACCGTGTCCAGCCGTCCTTCGACGCACGCCACCAAAATATCGGCGAGGTCGGAGTCGAGCAGCGGTAGGATGGCTTGTGTTTCCGGGTCACCAAAGCGGCAGTTGTATTCCAGCGTCTTGATTCCATCGGGCGTGAGCATCAGCCCGGCGAACAGCACGCCCACAAACGGTATCCCGCGTGCAGCCATGCCCGCCATGACCGGCTCGACCACGCGGCGGCGCACCTCGTCCATCAGCTTGGGGTCGGCGTCTGGGACCGGGGCGAACGCGCCCATCCCGCCAGTGTTCGGTCCTCGGTCGCCGTCATAGATGCGCTTGTGGTCGCGGGCGGGCGGCATCAGCACGGCGCGCTGGCCGTCGCAGAAGGCGAGGACACTCAATTCGGGTCCAGTCAGGCGCTCCTCAATCACAACCCGGCTCCCCGCCGCACCGAACGATGAGTCGCGCAAGATGTGGGTGACAGCAGCGGCGGCATCGTCGCGGGTCTCGCACAGGATGACGCCTTTTCCGGCGGCCAGCCCATCGGCCTTGACGACAACCGGGTGCTTGCAGGTGTCGAGGTATTTCAGCGCCGAGACATAATCGGTGAAAACCGCGTGCTGTGCGGTCGGGATGCCCTGCTCGACCATAAAGGTCTTGGCGAACGCCTTAGATGATTCGAGCTGGGCGGCAGCCTGCGTCGGCCCAAAGGCGGGAACACCCGCTTGGGTCAGCTTATCAATCATCCCGACGGCCAGCGGCGCTTCTGGCCCGACCACCGCCAGC
>JALONW010000370.1 GCA_025454725.1 Anaerolineae bacterium | reverse complement strand
CAGCATCAACGTCCTGAGGGGACCCAACCTCTATTCCTATAAGTCTGTCCTACATATTGTGATGGACATCGGCAGGTACGAGAACCACCCCAGCAGCGACTTCCCCAGCTTCGTCGAGCGCCTGACCGCTTGGCTGCCCGGACTGCAAAAACACGAGTGCAGCGTTGGCCGTCCCGGCGGTTTCATCGAGCGCCTCCAGCGCGGAACGTATCTGGGGCATATCGTCGAACATATCACGCTGGAACTGCAAACCGAGATGGGTTTCGATGTGGGGTTCGGGCGCGCACGCGGCACGGGTGAGCCGGGCGTCTACAACGTCATCATCGCCTACCTAGAAGAAGAACCTGCCAAGGCCGCCTTCGAGGTCGCGTTCCGCCTGACGCTGGCCGCTATGCACGACCACCCATTCGACTTTGCGGGCGAGATGGAGGCGCTGCTCGCGGTAGCGGAACAGTACCGCCTCGGCCCCAGCACCCAGTCGATTGTGAAGGCGGCGCGCAGCCGGGACATCCCGGTCATGCGGCTGACACCGCAGGCCAGCCTTGTCCAGTTGGGCTATGGGGTCTACCAAAAGCGCATCCAAGCCGCTGAGACCTCCAATACCAGCGCAATTGCCGTCTCGATGTGCCAAGACAAGCCGCTGACCAATCGCATCCTGCGGACGGTCGGCGTCCCAGTCCCAGAGGGGCGCACCGTCGGGTCGGCAGATGAGGCGTGGAAGGCTGCACAGGCCATCGGCCTGCCGGTTGTTACCAAACCAGAGGACGGCAACCAAGGGCGCGGCGTCAGCGTTAACCTAGAGGATGAGGCGCAGGTGCGCGAAGGTTACACGCTGGCCGCTGAGGTGGGTTCAGCCGTGCTGGTCGAACAGTATATTGATGGCTATGACTTCCGGCTGTTGGTCATCAACGGGAAGCTGGTGGCCGCCTCGCGCCGCGACCCCGCCCACGTCATCGGCGACGGACACCACACCATCGCTGAGCTGGTCGAGGCGGTCAACCAAGACCCGCGCCGCCGCGACGGCCACGCCAGC
Source organism: Anaerolineae bacterium (assembly GCA_025454725.1). Classification (GTDB taxonomy): domain Bacteria; phylum Chloroflexota; class Anaerolineae; order Aggregatilineales; family Phototrophicaceae; genus Flexicrinis. The sequence continues at coordinate 3,233 of JALONW010000370.1, read as the reverse complement.
ATCCTGACGCGCATCGTCCTTGACGAGGGCGCTCGAATGGTTCTCGCCCAGCAGAAGCTGAACGTCGACAGCACGCCCGAACTGGGCGAAATTGTCCAGCTCCGCAAGAATTCCAACCTGTCTACGGGCGGGACGGCCTCGGATGTCACCGATGAGGTTCACCCGCACAATGTCCACATCGCCGAACTAGCCGCACAGATTATGGCGCTGGACGTGGCGGGTATCGACATCGTATGCCGCGATATTGGCCGCCCGCTGGCCGAACAAGGCGGCGCGGTGGTCGAGGTCAACGCCGCGCCCGGCCTGCGGATGCACCTGCACCCGTTGGCAGGCAAGCCCCGTGATGTCGGCGGCCCCATCGTTGATATGCTCTACCCAGAAGGTCAGACCTCGCGCATTCCCATCATCGCTGTGACAGGGACCAACGGCAAAACCACCGTCACCCGGCTCATCAGCCACATGTACGAGACGGCGCGCTGGGTGGTCGGCATGACCACCACCGAGGGGACCTACATCAACAAAGAGCGCATCTTGACGGGCGATTGTTCTGGCCCCAACAGCGCCCGCGCCGTCCTGCTCCACCCACGCGTCGAGGTGGCGGTGCTGGAGACGGCACGCGGCGGCATTCTGCGCGAGGGGCTGGGCTTCGACTGGTGCAGCGTTGGTATTGTCACCAACATCAGCCCCGACCACCTCGGCTTAAACGGCATCAATACGCTGCACGACCTCGCCCGCGTTAAACAAGTCGTCATCCAGAGCGTCAGCCCCAAAGGAACCGCCATCCTCAACGCCGACGACCCGTTGGTCGCTGAGATGGCCGCTGAAACCAGCGCTGAAGTCATCTACTTTGCGCTGAAATCGAGCAACCATATCATCACGGCACACCGCGCCGAGGGGGGGCGCAGCGTCTATGTCGAGGACGGCGCGATTATCCTCGAAACGGGCAGCGAAAAACTGAGCTTGGTCGAACTGGAGCGCGTCGAGTTCACCGTCAGCGGCAAACTACGCTTTCAGGTGCAGAACGCGCTGGCCGCGACCGCAGCGGCATGGGCGGCGGGCTTAAACCCTGCGCTCATCGTGCGGGCGCTGACAACTTTCGCCACCACGACCACAATGGTTCCGGGGCGCTTCAACCGGCTGGACATCCAAGGGGTCGAGGTCATCCTCGACTACGGCCATAACCTTGCGGCGATGCAGGCGCTGGGCGATGCGTTAGAAGGGCTGGGCCAGCGCCGGACGGTCATGGTGATGGGTCTGCCCGGCGACCGCCGCGACGAGGACATCTTCGCCACCATAGAGGCGACGCTGGGCTATGCCGACGTCTATGTCTTACCCGAACAAAAGGACGTGCGTGGTCGCCGCCCGATGGAAGTCCCCCAACTGCTCCAGAGCCGTCTTCCAAAAGACCGACCCTACCAATATGCGCGCCACCAAATTGAGGGCATCCAATTGGCGTGGCAGGAGGTCAGCCCCGGCGACCGCCTCCTCATCATCTTGGACGAGGTGGACGAGGCCATCGATATCGTGAACCAACTCCATGACATGACCAACTGTGATGGCGGCTGCGATTCGCCTCTCACCGCCGAGCGCAGCCTGTAGGCAGGTTAATACTTTTAATAAATCGATACAGAGATTCGGATTGTCCCGTCACGGACGCGCCGTTGCGCGTCCGCCATCTGAAATCCGTATTCGTTTGTAAAACTGCATAAACCCTGCCCTGCCCACCATACCAGCGGGCGTCCTTGAGCTAAGGACGCCCTTTTTCTATAGAACATCAAGCGACCAGCCTGTATTTCGGTAGGTCTAGTGGATGATTGGATTTTAGGTCAGATAGCCCATTCTTAATCGGTTGATACAGCCCATGGGTTCAGCCCCAACCCCGTTTATGCTTAATGAAAACAGAAATAAAAAGTCGTAGGTGGGGGAAACCGTATGCCGAATCAGCCTATTTCGCAGTCTATCCTTGTGTCGGGCATCCTCTGTGGGCTAGGGATGGGCGGCTTCTTCGACGGTATTGTCTTACATCAAATCTTACAGTGGCATCACCTGTTGAGCGAGGTTTACCCGCCCGACAGCCTCGATAACATCCGACTCAACATCTTGGCTGACGGCATCTTTCACGCCGTCACATGGGTGCTGACGGCGGTCGGCCTGTGGGTGCTGTGGCGCGCTATCCAGAACAATACGCTGTTTCGCTCTCCGCGCTATTTCATCGGGGCGTTTTTGGTCGGTTGGGGGCTGTTCAACGTCCTCGACAGCGTTCTCAACCACTACATTCTCGGCCTGCACCACATCCGCCCCGGCCCCGATGAGGCGCTCTGGGACCTAGCCTTCCTCGCATGGGGCATTGGGATATTGATTGGCGGCTGGTCGGTGTTGGTCTACCGCCTCGCCCCCACCGTGCGCGAATACCGTGACCCCAGCGGCAGTTAAGATTAAGGAGGAAATTCCCCATGCCCAAACGAATCACCAATGCCCAAATTGCCGATGTCCTCGACCGGATTGCCGGGCTGCTGGACGCCAGCAAAGACGATAACCCCTTCCGCATTCAAGCCTACCGCGAGGGTGCAGAGACCGTCCGCGGCCATCAGCGCTCGATGGTGGATTACATTCGCAAAGGGGAATGGGAACAGATTAAAGAACTTCCCAATATCGGCGACGGAATCGCTGCCGTGATTGGGGAGTACGTCTCGTCGGGACGTTCCAGCCTATTGGATGACCTAGAGGCCGCCCAACCGGGTCAAAACGAGCTGACCCGCGTCCCCGGCATCGGGGAAAACCTCGCGGCCAAAATCCAGCAGACGCTCAACATTACCACCCTCGCCGGGCTGGAAAAGGCCGTCAAAGACGGTCGCCTAACCAAAGTGGAGGGGATTGGGCGGCGTCGGCTGGAGGCCATCCGGCTGGCGCTGCGCGGCATGTTTAGGCGCTCCACGTCTTCTGCATCGGCCAGCAAACGCTGAACGAGCGTGGAGGCAACGGACATGCACAGCTATTGGGTTGGGACATCGGGGTTTAGCTATGACGACTGGAAGGGGATTTTTTACCCTGATGGTCTGCCGCAGGAAAAACGACTGACGTATTACGCCCAGCACTATAACACGGTTGAGATTAACGCCACTTTTTACCGGATGTTTGCGCGCAGTGTCTTTGCGCGCTGGCGCGATGAAACACCCGACGGGTTCCGTTTCACCTTAAAAGGCCCTCGCACAGTCACCCACATCAAACAACTG
>JALONW010000046.1 GCA_025454725.1 Anaerolineae bacterium | reverse complement strand
AGATAAAACAAAGAAAACAAGCTGCTAAATGAATATATTCATTTAGCAGCTTGTTTTTGACGGTGTTATTCTTCAAAGTTTGCTGGGGCGGCTGGATTCGAACCAACGAATAGCGGATCCAAAGTCCGCTGCCTTACCACTTGGCGACGCCCCAATGTACTTCCTCGATTATAGCATAACCCGCGCGTGGGTCAACGCCTAACGATACGGGTCGGGGTCATCCAGCGGAAAAGGTGGCTCGGAGTCGCCGGGGGCGAATGGATTGTAGTTGTTGAGGAGCTGACCCGTCCCTCGTCCGGTCCGACCGCGCACGATGGTCTTGGGGATGGGGCTTTCGCCGCTGGCCGCGTCGGCCATCATCACCACCACAGTGACGTTATCGCGCCCGCCGCGCAAATTTGCCAGCTCAATCAGGCGGCGTGACGCCACCTCTGGTGACGACTCCGCCAGCGCAATCTGCGCGATTTCTTCGGGCTGGACGTGCAGCGTCAGGCCGTCAGAACACAACACCAGCCGGTCGCCAACCTCGATTGTGGCCTCGTAGACATCGACATCCAGTTCTAAGCCCTGACCCAGCGCCCGGTAGAGGACATGCTTCATCGGGTGTTCTTCGGCCTCGGCGCGGGTGATATGCCCGGCGGCAATCATGGCCTCAACGAAGCTGTGGTCTACCGTAATCTGCTCCATCGTGCGGCTGGACGCATGGATATGATAGGCGCGGCTATCGCCCACATGGCCGATGACCACATGGTTCCCCTGCACGAACGCCAGCGTCACCGTCGTTCCCATGCCGCGTAGCTGAGGATGTTCCTCGGCCATGCGCACGATGGCGCGGTTGGCGTCGCTGATGACTTCACGCATCCGCCAATTCAGCGCGTTGGGATTACCGTTGGGTGGCGGCGCGCCATCGGCGCCTTCCAATTCCTCGGCCTGCATCGCCTGATAAATCATCTGAACGGCGACGCGGCTGGCTTCTTCACCGGCGATATGACCGCCCATGCCGTCGGCCACCACCGCCAGCGCCGTATGCTCACGCGCCCACAGCAGCACCGAGTCTTCATTAATCTCACGGATACGACCCGTGCTAGACTGGGCATCGCAGTTCAGGACTAGATTCCACTGCGGATTGGACATATCACGACCTTTGACCACGCCTTAATACTATCTATTGTAACCCACTTGTGGCGCTCGGCAACGTTTACGACGTTGTAACATCCCCACCGCCGCCTAGAAAGCGCCCCTACCGCGCCCCCAGCAAACGTGTTACCCTCATCGGCCAAGCGACCGTTGCGCCGAACTTACTCGTGCGCCACCCCCAGAACCGACGAGGGTGATAGAACTGATTATGACGACTTCACTGCAAGATGTCTACCGCCTTGCGGACTTTGTGGATACCTTCGCGCTGGGGCATTACGCCCGCGTGCTGTCCGCGACCGACCGCCGCACCGGAAAACCGGTCGCGTTTAAGGTGCTGCGCCCCGAACACCTCTCGCCTGACGGCGACATGCGTTGGGAGTACCGCGCCTTCCCCAGCGAAGCCGACCTGTTGGGACGGCTGGCCGCCAGTCCATCCATTGTCAAGCTCATCGACTGCGGTTACGTCGAGTCGAGTGATGAAGCGCCGCGCACTGGCGAAATCGCCAGCTTCGGGACGCAGGTCAAGGCCTTCGGTCAGGCCGCCGCTGAACACGCCCAAAAGGGCTGGCGTCCCTACCTCGCGCTGGAAGATTTGCCCCGCGCCAACAATTTACTCTACCTGATGAAGCCCAACCAGCCGGGGACGCGCTGGCGCTTGCCCAGCGAGGAAGGCTTGGCGCTGGCGACCCAATTTGCCCAGTTCTTGCAATTGGCGCACGCCCAAAAGGTCGTCTACCTCGACCACAAGCTCGAACACGTCTACTGGGATGGTTCACGCCTCCAGATTATCGACCTGAACAGTTCGCGCCTGCTGACCGGTCAGCCCGACGACGCCAACCAGTACCGCGCCGACCTGCGGAGTCTGTGCGTCGGTATCCTTTACCCGGTCTTTACCGGCATCTCGGCCATCAACGGCGCGCTGCGCGCCCAGCCCAGCAGCATGTCAGAAGTCGAGGCGCGCTACCAGAACGTCGCACAGCTCGATTTCGGCGTGGAGCCGACCCTCAGCCCAGCGCTGCAAGACCTGATGCAGCGCGGCGCGGCGCAGGGCTTCGATACCGCCGCCGAGTTTGCGACTGAGCTGCAACTGGTCGCCGCACTGCACGGTTGGGACGCCCCCGGCGCAGACAACACCGCCGCCCGCCGCCAAGCCCGTGACCAGATGCGCGCCGCGCTCAAGAAGATTCGGCAGGGACAGGACTCGCTGCGCGATGCCCGCGACCTGCTGCGCGACGCCGCCATCCTCGACGAAATCACGCCAGATTTGGAGGACGAGCTGCGCCGCCTCGTTAAGGCTGTTAATCAGATGCTAGGCAATCGCGTTATTCCGTAAAACATCTGAACCCCAAAACAAAAAGCGCTCCTCTGCGATAGAGGGGCGCTTTTTTGTTACCTGTTAGGCTTGAATTGGACTACGGGGCAGGGGGCAGGAAGTCCGGGTAATTCGACAGGCGCACATCATCGACGCGCACGCGCCCTGTCCCCTTCACGAAGCGCACACGGACAAGGATGCTGTCAATGGTGCGGGTTTCAGTTGGGGAGAGCTGGTAGAACGCCTCATAGAAGCGATAAGGCGCGCTCCCCCGCACCGCGCGGAACTTGACGGCGCTGGTTGTGCCGTCCGACCAACGCAGCACAGCGCGCATCTCAAACTGACCGTTCAGGTTCTGACTGCGGATGACCGCCCGCGCCACCAACAGGTCGCCTGCATCGGCGTAGGGCGTGCCGTTCACCGCCAGTTCCTGTGTGATGCCGCCGGGGCCACCTGCCAGCGGCGGACGCAGGTCATAGGCGCACAGGCCGCTAAAGGCAAAGCCGTCGGGACAGCGGCGCTTGCCTCGTGCTGTGCCTTGCAGCCAACCCGCCGCCCGGTTCTCGCCTGATACGTCGGCGGTCTCGAAACTACCATTGGTCAATAGGTCTATGCCCGCATTGGGCGCGCCGCTGGCGTTTACCATCCAGACCACCGTAGTCGTGCTGATAGCGCGATTCTGAGGGTGCAGGGTGGGGTGGATATCGGTCACTTCCAGCGTGACGGGTGTCCCCATCAGCATCTCGGTCGGTGTCAGGGTGTAGCTGGTGGTCGCACCGCTGGCGATGACCTCAGTTTTGACCACCGCCGCACTTACCGACCACCGAACGCTGACGGAGGTTCCACTGGGACCGACCACCTGCGCGTTGAAGGTCTGGCTGCCGCTGGTGGGGATGGTGATGGTGCTGTCGTTACTTGGCGAGTAGCTGTCTACCATCGAGACGCCCGTCCCGCCGCTGGTGCCGCCCCAATAGGAACCGCTGCCTTCCCAGCCGCCCTCATACAGCACGATGGGCATCATCTCAGCCGCCACCACACCGAACGGACGACCCAGCACGCGCATGATGCAGTCGAAACAGGCGCGATAGCCTGCCGTGTCGGAATAACCTGCACTTCGCCACAGACCAGCAGCGTTGGGGTCGGCCAGCCCGCCGCTGGTGGGGATAGGGGTATTGGGGCTGACCCAATAGTTCCATTTGAGCAGGGTACGGTCGGTCTGGTCGGTGATGTTGGGTGGGCAGTTGTCGTTTTGGTTGACGTTGCGGTCATTACAGAACAGGCTGCCCGCTGTGCCACCGTACTCATCAGCCAGCCGCATGAGCGAGTGGCCGACCTCGTGCTGTTGAATTTGCACGCCGTAGGGGTTAATGGAGGCCACGGCTATTGCGCCGCCGCTGCCGCCATAGGTCGTGTCGTTGACAATCAACCAGATTTCGTCCCAATCGGGATAGGCGAGGTCGGCATCCGCGTAGATTTTGGCAACGTCATTGGCCACCAATAGGCGGGCAATGTTGGCCGAGCAGAAAGTCGAGTCGTAGCGCGTATCGCGGGTCTGTGCCGACCACGAGGGGTTCGAGTCAGGGCAGCAGCCCGGCGAATTACTGACGTTGCACTGCACCGGACGGTCGGCCCCATTCTGTACCGAAGCACCATAGACCGCCTTGACGTTGAAGAAGTTGCGGTAGGTGCTGTAGGGGTGGATGGCGAACATTCCATCAGCGAAGGCGCGGGCGTCACTGCGGAATTTGGCCGACTCGCTGGTCGTGTAGCCGTCGCCCATAATCAACACATCGACGCGGTTGGCGCTGGAGCCATTGGTATAGCCGTTGAGGTTGTAGAGGACTGGCGGGTCTTCATGTGGGCCGCGCATGACCGCATCCGCCGCGCCAAAGGTGACTGCCGCCGCGTCGAGGTCAATCATGCTGACACTGCGCGTACCGTAGAACGGCTGGATGCTGACCCGTGTCGCGCCGGCGATAACCGGCACGCGCACACTGAACACCCGCCGGTCAAGCGGGTGGGTAACGCGGGTGATGGCCGAGCCGTCGAAGCCGATGAGGGCAGGGTTGGCCGGGTCTACGGCAAACTCACCGCGCATGGCGTTGGGCGCAGCTGCTACCGTCTGGTAGACCACTGTGTTAGTGGCCGTGTCGATGAGCTGGATGCTCACTGGGTCGGCGTTGTTCAGGGGCGTATTCAAGCTGGCACTGTGACGCACCACATCCATCGTCGCCAGCGGGATGGACTGAGCGGTCTGGCGGTAGCCGGTCAGAACAGCATTACCGGCAGTATCGGCTTCGATAATGAGCGCGTGAACGGGGTAGCTTCCGACTGGGGCAACGGTCTGTTCGACCGGTGCGGCACTGGTGGCAACCAGTGAGAGAGATAAGGCGACGATGAAGATGAAAGTAAGGCGCAACCATCGTTTCATAGGGAGTTGACCTCGTGGTTGATGTGCGATGTGCATACCGTACCACAAAAGTACTATCCCCGTGCAGTAAATTTAGAAATTTTATGCATAAGCCGTTAACGGGTGACTCAAAAGGTGGGGCGTCCGCGCCGCGAACGCCCCACCTTTTGAGTTGTGCAAATACCCTACTTCACCCGGCGGAACGCGACGGTGAACTGACCCTGTGTCAGCGGCGTGAGGCGATAAACCTCGCCCGACGGCAGGTCGATGTACAGCGCCCCGTTGGTCTCAACCTGTAAGGTCCGCGTGCTGGTATCGACGCCGCCCGTGGCGAAGCCCAGCACATCGACCCATAGGCCGCCCGGCCCGAACTGCGAGCAGGCATACCAGTTGAACTCGTTCTGGGGCAGGGTCGTCCCGCTGGGCGCGACCTTGCCGGACTGCTGGCAGTGGTTGGTCACGCCGTCCCATGCGTTCTGGCTGTACCCATACTGGTCGCCGATGATGAGGCCGTTCTTGCCCGGCGCACGCACGAAGGCGTATACCCGATTCTGACCGTCCAGAGTCATCGACAGCATGAAGCCCTGCTCAAACGCTTGATAGTTGGCCGTCACGGTGAATGGCGCGCTGGGCGGACAGCCCGCGGCGGGGTCGGCAAATTCGTTGCCGAAGAACCACTGCTGGGCGCACACCAACTGCACGCGCACCTCGACCGTCTGCGTGACCTGCTGGCTGCCGCGCTGGACGACGAGGCGGTAAATCACACGGTTGAGGTTGGTGTTCGGCACGGTGAACGGTAAGCTGCCGCTGGGCGTGACCTCAACGCGCTCCTGCACCTGACCATCCGGCGTCTGACGCTCGATGGACGCGAGGTCCCCGTCGGCGTCCCACGTCAGGGTAATCTGCGCGCCCGCCGCGACATCGGTGCTGCTGGTGACAAAGCTGCGGATGACCGGGAAGGCGTTGGTGACGGAGAGGGTCGGCGTTTCTGACGGTCCCGGCGTAGCGGTGACGGTCGGCGTCGGGCTGGGCTGGCGCGTCTGGGTGCGCGTCGGCGTCGGCGTCGAGGTGGTCGTGGTGGTCGCCGTCGGCGTGGGTGTCGCGGTCGGTGTCGCGGTCGCCGACGGCAGCGGGGTAATGCTGGGCGTCGGGGTGTTGCTGGGGGTAAGGGTATGGGTCGGGCTGGGGAGGACGAACAGCGTGGGCAGCGGTTCTTCCTCGGCGGCGGGCTGACATGCGCCAAGCATGGCCGCACAGCCGATTAACAGTACAATCAGGGGGATACGGAGTTGAGCCATGATGTTGATGACCACCCATGACGGTTAAGCGAATAATTCCTTTAATCTTACTGTTGTTTTGCGCCGCCTGCGAATCGGGGACGCCGATGCCGACGCTTGCCCCCACCTTCCCACCGCCAATCCTCACCCCTAATGCCACGCCGACCGTGCGCGCCGTCTCGGTGATTGTCGGGGAACAGCCGACCTCCGCGCCGCTGACGGCCACGTTTACAGCCGAGGCGTCTACCCTCACACCACCAGCGGAGAACGTGATAACCACCGAGCCGGTCGTCTCCCCAACCGCGATTCCGCGTACGGTGGTGTTCGGCCAGTCGGTCGAGGGGCGCGACTTGACCGCCTACCGGCTCGGTGATGGGTCTAGGTCGGTGATGTTGGTTGGCGCGGTTCATGGCGGGTTCGAGGCCAACACCACCGAACTGATGGAGGCGCTGGCCGAACATTTCCGCGCCAACCCTGCCGACCTACCCGCCGACATCACGCTGTGGATTATCCCCGCGCTCAACCCGGATGGGGTCGAACGCGGGCGGGTGTTGGACGGTCGGTTCAACGCCAACGGGGTAGACCTCAACCGGAACTGGCCGTGCGGCTGGCAGCCCGTGGCCTACTTCCGCGACCAGACGGTCAGCGCGGGGGCGGAACCCCTCAGTGAACCCGAAACGCGGGCGCTGGCCGACCTGATTACGTCGGTTCAGCCCGCTGCGACGCTGTTCTATCACGCGGCGGCCTCCGGTGTATTCGCGGGGACATGCGGTGGCGAGGCTGGGTCGGGCGCGCTGGCGGCCTCGGTCGGGCTGGCGGCGGGCTACGATACTGGCGAGGCGTTCAGCGCTTATCCCGTGACCGGGACGGCGCCGGCGTGGGTCAACAGTCTCGGCCTCGCGGCGGCAGATGTCGAACTAGCGTCATCAACTGACCCGGAATTTGAGCGCAACCTCGCGGGCGTCCAAGCGGCGGCGTGCTGGGTCTCGTCGGTGTGCTGATGGGGAGGCGTAGGCCGCCCGACGCTGGTATCTTATCGTGCTTTGTGCCACACTTTTCGGTAGATGATTTAATGTTCACGCCACTGAGGAAACCGTCATGCTCCGTTCGCTCATCCTCTCCGTGCTGCTGGCAGCCGCGGCCTTTGGCCTAGACCGTCTGGACGCTGCGCTGGCGGCCAATCCCCCGGTGATGACTGCCGCGCCCGGCGAGGTGCTGTTCGCCGCCGGTTTCGACGCGCTGGCTGACGACTGGGAGACCTTCGACGATGGGGAACTCTCGGCGCGGGTGGTGGCTGATGACCCTGCGACGGCGGGTATCCGTCTGCGCGCTGAGAAGGCAGGCGTGGCGATTGCCTCAACGGCGCGCTGGAACATCGCGGACTTCGATTACACGGTCATGGCGGCGGCGGTCGGCGGGCCGGTCGATAACGGGTATGGCGTGGTGTTCCGCTACCGCGACCCGCGCAACACCTATGCCTTCCATGTCAGCAGCGACGGCTATTACAGCGTCGAGCGCACGCTGAACGGTCAATCGGAGCGCTTGTCGGCGTGGATTGCCTCAGACGTGGTGAACCCCGGCATCGGCGGGGTCAACACGCTGCGGGTCATTGGGGTGGGCGACAGCTTCCGCTTCTGGGTCAACGGCGAACCCGTGATGCTGTGCATCCCCGACGACCCAGCAGCCACCAGCACTTACGCGGGCGGCCAATGCGTCGGCGGCCAAATGCGCGACTCGCTGACCGATGACTCGTTCCCGACCGGGCGTTTGGGCGTCACGGTCATCACCCCCGGCGGCGCAGATGTCGAGGCCGCGTTTGATAACGTCGTCGTGCGTGCGCCGGTTGGGGAAGAGTAGGGGCGACGCTTGCGCGCCCGACTGTTCCATTCCCCCCCCAATTTACAAACATTGCGCCTGAAAACAGTCTATTCCTTCTTGTACGGCACGCCGTCGGCCTTCGGCGCGATGGCGCGCCCGACCAGCCCGGCCAGCACAATCATGGTGACGAGGTTGGGCAGCATCTGGATGAACTGGGACGGAATTGGCACGCCGTAGCTCTGGAAGCGCGTATCGAGCGCACGGGCGAAGCCGAACAAAAGCGCCCCAGCCATCGCGCCGCCGGGCGTCCATTTGCCGAAAATCATGGCCGCCAGCCCGATGAAGCCGAGGCCGCCGGTCATCTGGTCTTCAAACAGGCCGACCGTCTCAATCGAGAACCATGCACCCGCCAAGCCCGCAATCATGCCACCAATTACGACGTTGATGTAGCGCATCCGAATGACGTTGATTCCCAGCGTGTCGGCGGCGTGGGGGTTCTCACCGACCGCCCGCGTCCGCAGCCCCCAGCGCGTGTAGTACATCACCACATGTGTGATAATGACCAGCGCGAACGTGAGCAGGTAAATCGGTTTGCCGGTGAAGAACACTTGCCCGACGACCGGGATGTCCGACAGCACGGGGATAGCAATCGGTGTGAGCGTCTCGCGGGCGGTCTCGGTCGAGAGCAGCACCTCGCGCCGCATGAAGCTGGTCAAGCCGATGGCTAAAATGTTAATCACCGTTCCGCTGACAATCTGGTCGGTCATAAACGTAATCGACAGCCAGCCGTGCAGCAGGGCCATCAGTCCGCCCGCGATGACCGCGACCAGCACGCCCCAGCCCAACGCGGTCTGATACGGCGCAATCTGCGCGATAATCAGGCTGCTGATGAAGCCGAAGCACGCGCCGGTCAGCATCATGCCCTCGGCGGCAATGTTGACGACCCCGGACTTCTCGCACCACAGACCGGCCAGCGCGCCCAGCGTAATTGGGGTGGCAAGCCGGAAGGTCGATTCGAGCATCTGAGTGACGTTGACGCTGCGCCCGCCGCCCGCGAGAATCAGCGTGACGGGGATAATCAGCACCCCAGCGGTGATGAGCATAATTTCGCGGGTGCGCCCCAGCTTGACCACGCGCTCTGGGATGAGGGCGACCACGCCCGCGACGGTAAAGACCGCGCCGACCAACAGGCCGAACAGTTGGGTCGGGACGGCGATGTCGGGGATGCCGTCCCCGAATGTCAGTCCGGTGGTCTGCCCGGCGGCGACATCGGCGGGGATGCGGATGAGCATCAGCACGCCAATCAGCGCAAAAACCACGCCGAAAATCAGCGTCCGCGTCAGCTTAAAACCGTGCGGGGCGGCTGCGGCGGTTGGGGTAGAGACTGCTTGAGCCATAATCGGTTCCTCTTAACGTCTATCTAAGTGATGAGTGGGGAGTGATGAGTGATGAGGGGTCTACCCATCCTCCGCCACATTTTTCCTGTTATCCAAGTTTGGGTGGTGTAGGGTCTTAGCCCTCATCCCCCGCCCTTCTCCCTGAGGGAGAAGGGTGTTTATCCCAACCTTTGACATCCTGTTGTATCTACCACCGCCCTATGTCGGGCTAGATTCCCCTCTCCATGAGGGAGAGGGGTTAGGGGTGAGGGCTGACCGGTCGCCCCGAACCATCGACTCCGGTACGGGCGCAACCTCATCACTCACCCCTCATCACTTTTGACTCGTCCTTAACTCCCCCAGCCGCTGGTGAAGGTGGCGCTGGCGCGCTTCTCTTCCTCGGTGGCCTCTGGGATGCGCCACAGGTAGCGGACGATGGCGTCGGCGGCAATGAACATGATGATGAACGCTTGAATCATCCGCACGAGGTCGTTGGAGATGTCAGCTCGGATTTGGATGACGCCCTGCGCGCTGACCAAACCACCCCACAGCAAGCCCGCCCAAATCATGTTGCGCGGATTCTTGCGCGCCAGCAGCGCCACGGCGATGGCGTCGAAGCCCAGCCCAGCGAAGAAGGCCGGTTTCATGTTGCCCTGCACCGAGCCGATTTCAATCGCCCCGGCCAAGCCCGCCAGCGCGCCGCTGAGGGCCATTGCCAAGATGAGGTTCCATTTGACGTTCATACCCGCGTACTTGGCGGCGTTGGAATTGCTGCCGACCGTGCGGATTTCAAAGCCGGTGGTCGTCCGCACCAGCAGCCAGTCGATGAACCAGACCGTGCCGAGCATGACGAAGAAACCGAGGTGCAGCCCGTCGCGGACGGTCAGCCAGCTCAGGAAGATACCGACCACGGTAATCAATAGGCCGCGCAAAATCGGGCGAACCGCCAGCCGCAGATTCCTCGCCACCTGCTCACGGTGGTTATACAGGGTCATCCCGGCGAACAAAACGCCAATCATCACCCACCAACCGACCGCCACGTCGTCGAGGCGCGGCAGCACCGCGTTGGGGTGGACGGGCGGGGTGCTGGGGTTGCTGGCGGCGGGGTCGCGCATGATGTAGGGCGTGGTCGAGTTAATCAGGTAATCGACCAAGCGCAGCGCGATGAAGTTCAACATGATGGTGTTGATGACCTCGTGCGCGCCGGTGAACGCTTTGAGCGCCCCCGGTATCGCTCCCCAAAAGGCTCCTCCCAAAATTCCGCCAATCAACATGGCGATGGCGCGGGTGAAACCCGGCAGGAAATCGAACATAGGCGAATAGCCGATGAACACGGCCACCAAGCCGCCGAGGTAAAGCTGGCCTTCTGCGCCGATGTTGAACAGACCCGCCTTAAAGCCCAGCGCCACCGCCAAGCCCGCGATGATGAACGGGATAGCGCGGACGATGGTGCGCTCCATCTGGTAGGGGAAGAACAAAAACGCGCTGTCAGCAAACCGGAGATAAACCGTGTCGGGGCGGTCGTCGGTGGTGTCATCGGGGGTGTTCTTGGTGTCCCAGATGATGCCGCTGGCATCGGTCGTGCCGGGGTGAATCAGCAGGGGCTGGTTGCCGGGGCGGTAGACCACATTGTTGGCGGCCAGATAAGCAGGGAGTTCCTCGCGCAGCGCAGCGCCCACGTCATCGGTGTTGGTCAGCAGGTCGCGGTCATACATGGCGTTGACCAATGTGAGCTGTTGGGCGAAGGATTCTTCATCGGTGATGCCGCCCGCCTGTAACTGGTCATCGACCCCGCGCAGGCTGTTGACAAAATCTGTCCCGGTTCCGGTGCCGCGCTTGAGCGTGAAAATCACCGCCATGTTGTTGGCTTCGACGCTGTTCGGCTCAATGCCGACTTCATCCATCAGCGCGAGCTGTTCGCTCATGCGCTGGATCGTGACGGCGCTGCCGCGTGCGCTGATGAGGCCGAGGTAGTTGAGCAGTTGGCCGGTATCGTAGTCGGCAGCCTGCGGGACACGGGCGACCAGCGCCGCGAGGTCTTCATCGGAGATGGACGATTCGCCGCCGTAGGTGTCGAATAGGATTTTGGCCTCGCCGCTGGGGATGGAGGTCAACCCCTCGACCAGCCCGGCCATCGCCCGGATGTTGTCCGCGCCGACCTCTTGGATGCCCGGCACGCGCTCCCCGATGGCGTCAATCTGTTCGGGGGTCAGCACGCCCTCGAACTGGTCAATAGTGGCGGCGTAGGCCAGCACGTTGTCGCCGCCGACGCCCGCGAGGTCTACCACACTGCGCGACAGCCCGCGCAGGTCGCGCTGGGTCAAATCTTGCAAGTCGGCATAGCTGGCGACCACCGCCACGTCATTGGGCGAGAGCATCCGGTTGATGGCGATGCCCACCGAGCCTTCAATGGCGGCGCTGTAAGCCGTCAGCGCGATGTTCAGGCCGCGCCCTAGGTCGCCGCGCCCGCCGGTAATCATCATGAACGGGATGGTCAAAATTAGGGCGGACAGCACCGCCAGCAGCGGCACGGAACGCGACGAGACGCGCCCCCATGCCCGTGCGATGGGGTTATCTGCCGGGGCGCGCTGCCCCGCCGTTGCCTCAGCCATGATTGGCCTCACTTTGTGGGTTGTCACGGATACCGGCCATTAGCAGGCCGATGGATTCACGGGTGGCGGTGGCCGCGTCGATGATGTCAATCACCTGACCGGCGTACATGACCGCGATGCGGTCACTGAGTGACAAAATTTCGTCCAGTTCGGTGCTGACCAGCAGCACCCCGGAGCCTTCATCGCGCATCCGGATGATTTGCTTGTGGATGAACTCAATTGACCCGACATCGAGGCCGCGGGTCGGCTGTGCGGCAATCAGCAGGCGGCTGGGGCGCGAAAACTCACGGGCGATAATCACCTTTTGCTGGTTGCCGCCCGACAGTGAGCCGATGTTGGTCTCGATGCCCGGCGTGCGCACGTCATAGCGCTGGACGAGCGTGCTGGCTGTCTCATCCACCACGCGGTCGTTGGTCAGGATGCCCGCCGAAAACGGCGCTTTGTGGTACTCCTGCAAGCGGATATTGTCTTTAATCGCAAAGTCCATGACCATGCCGTTCTTTTGGCGGTCTTCAGGGACGTGCGCCACGCCTGCTTTGGTCACGGCGCGGGGCGATGCGCTGGTGATGTCTTTCCCAGCCATCAACACCTGCCCACTTAGGACGGGGCGCAGGCCGGTGACGGCCTCGACCAACTCGGTCTGACCGTTGCCCTGCACGCCCGCCAGCCCGACAATCTCGCCCTGATGCACCGTCAGCGAGACGCCTTTCACGGCGGGCAGGTTGCGGTCGTCGTTCACGTGCAGGTCATGGATGTCCAGCACAGCCTCGCCGGGCGCGGACGGCTGCTTATCGACGTGCAGCAGCACCGACCGACCGACCATCATCGACGCAAGGTCGGCCTCCGACGCCTGTTTGGGGTCGGCCTCGCCCACCACCTTACCGAGGCGCAGCACCTGCACCCGGTCGCAAATTTTCTTGACCTCTTTCAGCTTGTGGCTGATGAAAATCAGGCTGACGCCGCGTGACTTGAGCGTGTTCATGATGTCGAACAAGCCCTCGGTCTCCTGCGGGGTCAACACCGCCGACGGCTCGTCGAGGATGAGGACATCGCACTCGCGGTAAAGCGCCTTGATAATTTCGACGCGCTGCTGGACGCCGACGCCGAGGTCTTGCACCAGCGCGTCGGGGTCTACCGACAGGCCGTACTGCGCCGCGATGTCGAGGATGCGCTGGCGGGCGGCACGCCGATTCAGGAACGGCCCATTGACCGATTCGTTGCCCAGCATGATGTTTTCGGTCACGGTCAGCACCGGCACGAGCTGAAAGTGCTGGTGAACCATGCCAATCCCGCGCCGGATGGCGTCGTTGGGGTCTTTGATGATGACCGGCTCACCCTTGATGAGGATTTCGCCTTCATCGGGGGTGTACAGGCCGTAGATGAGGTTCATCAGGGTGGACTTGCCTGCGCCGTTTTCGCCCAACAAACCCAAGACCTCGCCCTGTTTCAGCGCAAGGTTGATGTGGTCGTTGGCGACGACGCCGGGGAACCGTTTGGTCAGCCCACGGACCTCAAGGACCGTGGAGGGGGAAGACTGTGCCATGAAGCGCTCCCTAAAAAGTCAAAACGAAAAGTCTTTTCGGTGACATAGCCTAAAAGTATAGCGCTTTAAGGGGCAACGTTCCAGTAGCGGGGGAATACGGCAGGACACACAGATAGCGGACGCGCCAGTGATGTTAAAGGCACAGCACAACCCAAGCGGCACAGCGGACGTATGTTGGGTATCATCTCCACCATCACCGTCCACCCTTTAGGCCAGAGATACCCCGCCGTGCTGCTCGTCACCAAACTCTACACACCACCGCGCCGCGCCGCGCTCATCCCCCGCCCGCGCCTGACCGAGCGCCTCGATGCCGGGCTGGGCGGCAGGCTGACATTGGTCTCTGCACCGGCGGGCTTCGGCAAGACCACACTGGTGGCCGATTGGGCGGCGGGCTGTCACAGACCGCTGGCATGGCTGTCGCTGGACGAGGCTGACAATGAACCGGGGCGCTTCTTGGTCTACCTCGCAGCCGCTGTCGGGACGGTCATCCCCGGCGCAGGTCAAGGGGTTATCGCCGCCCTGCAATCGCCCCAACCGCCGCCCGCTGAGGCGCTGCTCACGGCGCTCTCCAATGAGGTCGCAGCGGCGGATGTAGCGTTCGTCCTCGTCCTCGACGACTACCACGCCATCCACACAGCGGCCACCGATGACGCGCTGGCCTTCTGGCTCGACCACCTGCCTCCCTCAGCACATGTAGTGGTCATCACCCGCGAAGACCCGCGCCTACCCCTGCCTCGCCTGCGCGCCCGCCAACAGCTCACCGAACTGCGCGCCCCAGACCTGCGCTTTACGCCGCAAGAAGCCGCAAATTTTTTCAGCCAGACGATGGGGCTGACGCTCACGCCTGTCGACGCTGCCCGCCTAGAATCGCGCACCGAAGGCTGGGTGGCTGGGCTTCAGTTGGCAGCGCTCTCGCTGCAGCACCACCCCGACGCGGGTGCGTTCATCGAGTCCTTCAGCGGCAGTCACCGCTTCATCCTCGATTACCTGATTGAGGAGGTCTTGGCGCGACAGCCCCTCAGCGTGCAGACCTTCCTCATCCGCACCGCCGTCCTCGACCGGCTGACCGGCGGCCTATGCGATGCGCTGTTGGGGGCGTCCGAGCTGTCGGGTGACGAGATGCTGGCGCACCTCGAACGCGCTAATTTGTTCATCGTTCCGCTGGACGATGAGCGCCGCTGGTTCCGTTACCACCACCTATTCCGCGAGCTGCTGCTTCAAACCCTGACGCGCACGATGGGCGCGTCGGAAGTCGCGGCGCTGCACGCCCGCGCCAGCCGGTGGTTCGAGGCGAACGGGCTGGACGCAGAGGCGTTCCAGCACGCGGTCGCGTCTGGTGACATCGACCATACCACCCGCTTGGTCGAAGGGGACGGGATGCCGCTGATTTTCCGGGGAGTGGTCGCCCCGGTCTTGATGTGGCTGGACGGGCTGCCCAAGCCAGAACTCGATGCGCGCCCGGTGCTGTGGGTGTTGTATGCCTCGGCCATGCTGTTCGACAGCAAATTGGCCGCCGCCGAACCCCTGCTACAGGCAGCAGAGGCCGCGCTGCACGGCGCTTCAGACGATGGGTACTCCCGTGACCTCATCGGCCACATCGCCAGCATCCGTGCCACGGTCGCCGTCAGCCAACACGACGCTGAGACCATCATGGCGCAGTCGCAGCGGGCGCTGGATTATCTTTCACCCGGCAACCTGCCCGTCCGCGCGGCCGCCACATGGTCTCAAGGTTACGGCCACCACCTGCGCGGCGACTTTGCTGAGGCTGAACGCGCCTATATGGCTGCTATCGCGGTCAGTGAGCGCATCGGCCACCCCATCATCCTGCTCATGGCAACGCTGGGCATGGGGATGGTGCAGGAGGC
>JALONW010000045.1 GCA_025454725.1 Anaerolineae bacterium | reverse complement strand
CAGCACGCGGGTGAGCAGGGCGGGGTCGGCGCGCAGCGCCTCCAGCACGTCAGCGGGGACGGCGGCGAAGGCGTCGTTGGTCGGCGCGAACACGGTGAACGTGCCGTCCGGGTTGCTCAGGACATCAACCAAGCCAGCCTCGGTGACCAGCTCGACCAAAATCGAGAGGTCGGGGGTGGCGATGGCGGCCTCAGCGATGGTCGGGACGCCAGCCGGTTCTTCGGCGGTCTCGTCGGTCGGCTCGGCAGCTTCGGCGTCCACGAGGTCGCCGGTCACGGGGTCAACACCGGTGGTCAGGTCGCCCGACGCCAGCATGGTGAAGATTTCCTGCACCGAGGTGGTGACTTCTTCAGAGACGACCGCATCGTGCGCCGGGGCGAACCCGACACCGTTGACGGCGGCGTCCATCAGGTACAGGCTGTTGGCGGGCAGCGCAGCGCCACCGGCCAGCAGCGCAACCATGTCGTACACGCCTTGGTCAACGCGCTTGAGTGCGCTGGTGATGATGCGATCCGCGCCCGGGGTCTCGCCCGCGCCGAAGGTGGTGAACCACTCGTCTTGGTCCACGCCGATGACGTAAGCGCCGAGTTCAGCGGCGCGCACGATGCCGCCCGAACCGGTCGGGCCGCCTGCGCCGAAAATCACGTCGAAGCCGTCGGCCACGAACTGCTCAGCGGCCTCAGCGCCCAACTGCGGGGCAACAAAGTCGGGGATGTAGACGCCTGCAATCTCGATGTCGGGGTTCACGTAGCGCGCACCCTGCTCGAAGCCGTTGCGGAACTTGCGGACGGGCGGGATGTCGATGCCGTAGACACCGGCAATCTTGCCAGTCTCAGTGACCTGAGCGGCCAGCGCGCCGACTAAGAAGCCAGCTTGGTCCTCACGGAACTGGATGCCGACGAGGTTCGGCAGCGGGTTGGCGTGGAACTGGTCAACGCCGATGAAGGCCACGTCGGGGTTGGCGGCGGCGGCGGCGGCGGTCGCGTCAGCAATCAGGAAGCCGACGGTGATGATGGCTTGGAAGCCTTCGTCAACGCAGGTGGCGATGTTCGCCTCGTAGTCGGTCTGGGCGACCGTCTCGATGAAGCGGCTGTCGAGGTTGAGGTCTTCAGCGGCGCGCACCATGCCCTCATAGGCATACTGGTTGAAGGTGCCGTCGTTGACGCGGCCCAAGTCGGTCACCAAGCAGACCGAGATGATGCCCTCGGCAGCGGGGACTTCGGTGGCGGCGACCTCAGCGGTCGGCTCCTCGGTCGCAGCTTCTTCGGTGGCTTCCTCAGTAGCGGCCTCTTCGGTCACTTCTTCGGTCGGAACTTCGGTCGCGGCGACTTCCTCGGTCGGCTCTTCAGCCGGAACCTCGGTTGCGACGACTTCAGCAGCACTGGTCTCGGCGCGGGCCGTGGCGGTCGCTTGACGGTTGGTCAAGGTCGCCTCAGCAGCGGGTTCCTCGGCAGTGGCTTCTTCGGTCGCGGCCTCTTCGGTCACTTCCTCGGTGGCCGCAGACTCCTCAGTCGGCTCCTCAGCGGTGGCTTCCTCGGTGGCCGGGGCCTCAGCGGTCGGCGCATCGGTCGCGGGGAGCGAGGTCGCGGCGGCGTCAGCAGTGGCCTGAGCATCGGCTAGCTCGGCAGCAGCCGAAGTCTCGGCTACAGCGGCGGTCTCGGCGGCGACGACATTAGCCGCATCGATGGTGGCCTGCGCGATGGCAGCCGTCGCTTGGGCGTTGGCCTCAGCAGCAGAGCTGGTCGCCAACTGGGCAGAGGCGGTGGCGGTTCCGGCCTCTTCGGTGCCGGTCGCACAGGCGGTGAGGGCGAATGACGCCAACACCAACATGACCACGGTCATTAAAATACGCTTCATATGTACTCCTATAGTGGAAAGGTAGCGCTGCGTGTCTACGCTAAAAAAACGCTGGATTTAATACTATCATGCCGTTGGGTTTTCGCAACTCTGTGCGTAACGAATTGTGATGAGCGCTGGGTTAAATCTCTACAAAAAGAGGGTTAACCGGGGTACAAAACTGAGCTTTCATCCCTGACGGCAGGACCTTTTGTTAAAAGTGGACAAACTTAGTGGGGTGTTTTTTTCTGTTTTGGGTTCGCCACGGCCTGAATACACAGTTGATAATGTAAAAGCATAAATAAAGAATGTAATCTAAATGATTTGACAACTCTTAATGCTCGATTTTCCCTCACAGCGTTATGATGGAGATATGAACTCTATAGAGAGTATGGATAATCCGTCATGATGAACAATACGCGCCAATGGTTAGCCCGCCTCATCCTCATCAATCTTGTGATTGTGGGTGGCGTTACACTGGCACTGACCGAAACCAGCGCACAGCTTATCCCATTCCCCAGCGAGCCAGAACCGACCTTCCTTGAGGGATATGCGCTGGTCGGGGATACCGTGCTGCCCGTGGACAGCGGTGCACGGGCGACCTTCCAAGCTAACCCATGGCCGCAGGGCATTGTTTACTACACCTTCGCCTCGAATGTCAGCGAAAC
The DNA here is from genome assembly GCA_025454725.1 of Anaerolineae bacterium. Lineage (GTDB taxonomy): Bacteria > Chloroflexota > Anaerolineae > Aggregatilineales > Phototrophicaceae > Flexicrinis. The sequence continues at coordinate 12,851 of JALONW010000045.1, read as the reverse complement.
CAACCGTAACTACGTTTATGCAGCAATGGCTGAACTGGAATCGGTGGCCGGAGTGGTCTTTCTCCCGCGCACCACACAGGCCAACTATGTCGAAATCATCAGTGATAGGGGCAACTGGTCTTACATCGGGATGATTGGCGGCAGACAGCAGCTTGGCCTGTACAACTGGAACGCCAAGTATGTGGTCGTCCACGAGCTGATGCACGCGCTGGGCTTCTGGCACGAGCAGAGCCGCCCCGACCGTGATGATTATGTGGTCATCAACTGGCATAACATCATCGACGGCATGGGGGGAAATTTCGAGATACGCCAGAGTGCCTCCACCATCGGCGCTTACGACTTCGAGTCGGTGATGCATTACTTCCCAACCGCTTTCACCAAGAATGGTCAGCGTACCATTGATGTGCAGCCGAATTACACCCAATACCGTAACACGATGGGCCAACAGCAGCGCCTGACCGACCTTGATAAGGCGGGTCTGTTGGCGCGCTACCCCTCGCTGCAAGGCGACTACGCCAGCCGAGGCTTTACACTGTCAGCGACCCAACCCGTGGTGCAGTCCAGCACCAACACGACGAATGCAACCCGCCTGAGCGCTGAACCGACGCCGACCTGCGCGGCGGACATCGGGCGCACGGTGTGGTACAAGGTGACGCCAACTACCGAGCGCACACTCACCATCACCACCAGCGGCTTCGATACCGCCGTCGCGGTCTTTACAGGCCGGTCGGGGTCTTGGCGTCAGCAGGCCTGCGCCGACCAGCACGCGGGTGGCAGCGCCGAATCGGTCAGCTTTAGCGCACGCGCAGGCCAGACCTACTATATTATGGTCGGCGGGCGTGGTGGCGCGTCGGGCAACCTATCGCTGACGCTGAACGGCGCACGCAACCTGCTCACGAACGGTGGCTTTGAGTGGACAATCGCGCCGTGGACGGTGACCCACTCCGCTGGGCGTGCCGATGACCGCGCCATCTGCAACAAGAGGAGCCAACCGCTGTCTGGCAGTCGCTGCTCGCTGATGTTCGTCGGCGGTGCAGGTGAGGCTAGTGTTGTGCGCCAGAACATCACCCCGGCCAGCACCCCCAACTGGACGTTCAGCGCGGGTCAGAGCTATACCGCTTCGTTTAGCGCCATGACCAGCTCGGCGGATGCTAATCTCATCGCCAAGGTGATTGTGTTCTACCTTGATGGCTCCAAACAGGTCTTCCGCACCGACCCCGTAGTGGGCTTTATCCCGGCGCACCAGACCTACAGCGTCCCGTTTTCGCTCACCCGGTCAGATGTTCGGCGCATCCGCGTGGTGTTCACCCACTATTCGGCGTCTGGCCGCGTCTGGGTTGATCATGTCAATCTGACGGCGGGCGGCACGTCCGCGATGCCGACCGAGGTTGAGGCGGGCGGCCTGCTCCCGATGCCGCCTGCGCCATAACGCCAGCCCAAACTGAACGGAAACAAAAACGGACACCCAATTTATCGGGCGTCCGTTTTTTTGTTGCCTACTCTTGGCACGGTACGTTTTAGTCGCGGACGGCCACCAGCGGGAGCGCCATCAGCGCCAGCGCCCGCTGCCAACCCTCACGCCCCGTCGGTAGGTCATCCAGCATCTGAATCATCTCCGGCAGCATTTCGCGGAAGGCTTCTTGCGGGATGCGCTGGTGCATCTTGGAGAGGTTGGAAATCGAGTCCGGGTACTGGAGGAAACCAACCAGCCAATTGCCGAGCGTAAACGACGACATCGGCGTGTTGGACATCCCATAGCGGGTGCTGAGGATGGCCGCAAACTGGGGCAGGTGTTCTTCATAGGCGGCACGGGCGTGCGCTAGGGTTTCATGCAGCGCCCCAGCATCCATCTGCTGAACCCACGCTTGGTAGGTTGGGTCACTGTAGACCTGTGACTGCTTCATACGAGTCAGGCGGTTAATCTGGTCTTTGTTTGCGCCGATATAATGAGCGAGCGTATCTTCTAACATGGTAGAGCTTTCTCCTAAAAAGAAGTGGTGCTGGGCGTTGAAATCATTAAACAACCATTAATCTAAAGGGTTGATTAAGTCTTGTCCGCAATGCTCTAGTGGTGACATCCGTCCCGTTTGTCATATGACATTTGTCATGTGTCATGCGACATGTCAGCGAAACCAAACGGAAACGCACCGTGGCCGAGGGGTCTGTTATACTTAACGCCATTGTCCCTCCCGCGCCGGAACCCCTCCCGCCCATGCCCGCCAACCCCCTCCCACTTGACCAGATTATCCATGCCGACTGCTTGACCGCGCTCAAGGCGCTGCCCGACCAATCGGTTGACCTGATTTTTGCTGACCCGCCCTACAACCTTCAACTGCGCGATACGCTGGTGCGCCCCAATCAGACGGTGGTGGATGCGGTGGACGACGCATGGGACAAGTTCGACGATTTCGCCGCCTATGATGCCTTCACCCGCGCATGGCTGGGCGAATGTCGCCGCGTGCTGAAGAATGACGGAACGATTTGGGTCATCGGCTCATACCACAACATTTACCGCGTCGGCGCGGTGCTGATGGACTTGGGCTATTGGATTCTCAACGATGTGCTGTTCGCCAAGACCAACCCAATGCCCAACTTTCGGGGCGCACGCTTCACCAACGCCACCGAGACGATGATTTGGGCGAAAAAATCACGCGAACAGAAGCGCTATACCTTCAACTATCAGGCGATGAAGGCTTTCAACGATGACAAACAGATGACCAACGTTTGGAGTCTGCCCATCTGCTCTGGGCCAGAGCGCATCAAGGTGGACGGCAAAAAGGCCCACAGCACGCAGAAGCCCGAAGCCCTGCTCTACCGCGTGGTCTTAGCCTCATCAAACCCCGGTGATGTCATCCTCGACCCGTTTTTTGGCAGCGGTACGACTGGTGCGGTCGCCAAAAAACTGGGGCGGCATTTCATCGGCATCGAGCGCGAGGCACGCTATGTCGAGGTCGCCCGCGCCCGCATCGACGTGGTGACACCCGCCCCGCCGGGGGCGCTGGCGGTCGCGCAGTCGCGGCGGCAGGCCGAGCGCGTCAAGTTCAGCGCGCTGGTCGAGAACGGCTACCTTTCGCCCGGCGATGGCCTCATCAGCACAGACGGGACCCATGCGGCGATGGTCATGGCCGATGGGCGCTTGTCGGTGGACGGGATGACCGGCAGCTTGCATCAAGCCGCTACCCATGTCACCGGGCGACCGACCAACGGCTGGGACTTCTGGCACTATGGCGGTGCGCCAGTCGATGCACTGCGCGAGCGTTACCGGCGCGACTCGACCAGCTCCACCCCGACCGACGGCGACGCCTAAACCTACCTCACCCAAAAAACGTTCTAACCAAGCCGGAACCCCAATCGTTGGGGGTCTGGAAATGCCCGATTCGGCATATGATTGACCCATATGACGATTTTGGTCATATGGTCAAAAAAAGGACGGGCATGAACGACGAACGACAGCAGCGAGTGTTGGATGCGGCGCAGCGCCTCTTTTTGAAATATGGCTATGACAAGACCACCGTGAATGACATCGCGGCGGAGGCCGGGATTTCAAAAGGGGCGGTCTACCTCCACTTCAAGAGTAAAGAAGCGGTGATGGACGCGCTCATCTTGCGGGAGGGGCAGCGGGTACAAGCCGACATCATGCGGCGCTTGGCGGCTGACCCCGACGGCGGGAACCTGTTCAACATCTTTCGCTACGGTCTGATTGGGCTGGCCGAAAACGAGCTGATGCGGGCGTTCTACAGCCGCCGCCGCGAGGTGTTCGGTGACCTGCTCAAGCGGCTTGCGCCGAAAATCGCAGATGCCGAGGCGCGCAGCATGTCGGTCGAGTTCGTGCGGCAGTATCAAGCGGCGGGCCTCATCCGCCCAGAGCTTGACCCTGCCACTGTCGCCTTCTTGATGATGGTGATGCGTTACGGCCTGTTGACCATTGATGAAGTCGTTCCGCGTGATGAGTCGCCGCCAATAGAAGCGGTCGGCGCGCTGATTGCGGACTTGCTCCAACGCGGACTCGCCCCGGAAGGCGGCGGCGACCCCGAAGCGGGCAAGGCATTGTTCAATACTCTGGCACAGGGGGCATTAGAGCGGCTGAAACAGCAGGGGCGGCCTGCGCCAGACACCGAGGAGGGCAAGTAGCATCATGACCACCGTTCCGATTATCCAGACCCAAGCGCTGACCAAACGCTACGGTAAGGGCGCACCACCCGCGCTCGACAACCTGACGCTGGCGGTTAACCAAGGGGAAATTTTCGGCTATCTGGGGCCGAATGGGGCGGGCAAGTCCACCACCATCCGCATCCTGATGGACCTGATTCGTTCGACCAGTGGCAGCGCCACGGTGTTTGGGTTGGACGCACAGGCCGCCGCTTTAGACATCCGCCAGCGCGTCGGTTTCATGCCGGGCGATATGAGTCTGTGGTCGGGCTATACCGGACGCGAGCTGGTGTCCTATTTCTCCAAACTGCGCGGCGGGGACTACAGCGCCCGCGTCCGTGACCTGAGCAATCGTCTTGACCTCGACCTGTCCAAGCGTGTGCGTGAATACTCGACCGGCAACAAGCGTAAGCTGGGGTTGGTCTTGGCGCTCATGCACGAGCCGGAACTGCTCATTCTCGACGAGCCGACCAGCGGCCTTGACCCGCTGGTGCAGCAGACCTTTAACGAACTGATGCGTGAGCAGCGTGCCGCTGGTCGCACCGTCTTCCTGTCATCGCATGTCCTAAGCGAGGTACAGGCCATCTGTGACCGCGTGGCAATCCTGCGCGGCGGCCAGCTCAAGGCGGTCGAGACCGTCGAGAAGCTGACGCACACCGACTTCCGCTGGGTGACAGTCACGTTTAACGCACCCGTCAGCCCGTCGCTGGTGGCGGGTGTTTCTGGCGTTGATGATGCCACAGTGAATGGGAACGCGCTGCGCGTCCGGCTGTCAGGGGACTTCGACCCGCTGCTGCGCGCCGCGTCGGCCAGCTACATCGTTAATATCCATGTGGCTGAGCCGACGCTGGAAGAAATTTTCTTGGCGTACTACGACAACAGCGCCGACCGCAAGCCTCAGCCCGCGCTCAACCACAACCACGCCCACTAGGGAAGCGAAGAGAGGAATAACCACCATGAACGGTGTGATTTTTAGTGAGACGCTGCGCCGCGGCTGGCGGAGCGCGCTGTACTGGGCCATTGGCATCGCGGTCTACGCCGTCTATGTCCTGATGATTTTCGGCAGTGACGACGCCACCCGCGCCCAGATGGCTGACCTGATGGCGACCAAGCTCCCCGGCTTCATGGGCGCGATGTTCGGTATCCCCGATGACGTGAACTTCCTGATGAGCAACGAGGGCTTCCTCAGCTTCGGCTACTTCACTTATATCTCGCTGCTGCTGTCGGTGTGGGCGGTCTTGGCTGGGCTGAACATCACCGCCAACGATGAAGAATCTGGCGTGATGAACATGCTCTTGGCGCAGCCCGTCCCCCGCTGGCGGGTGGTCGCTGAACGCCTCGCCGCCCAACTGGTTTTGCTGGCGGGCATCTTGGCGGGCGGCGTGGCCGGGATTATGGTCGCCACCCAGCTCAACCCGACCGTAGACATCGCACTCGGTACGGCCATTGCGGGCAATATCGGCCTGTGGCAGGTGGTCGGGGTCGTGCTAGCGGCCACCACGGTCTTGGCGGCGCTGTTCAAGCGTCGTGGGACGGCGGCTGCTGTGGCGGGCGGTTTTGTCGCGGCCAGCTTCCTGCTTAACACATTGGGCGCAGCGGCGGGCAGCAGCGTGGGTGACGCGCTCCGCAATGTGTCGGTGTTCTACCACTTCGACTCGGCGGACGTACTTCAGAACGGCCTCGCGCTGGGGTCGGTCTCGGTGTTGGTGGTCGCTTTCCTCGCCTTGAGCTTTGGCGCGGTCAAGCTGTTCGAGCGCCGCGACATCGGCGGGTAAGATAGGATAATTCCACCTCTAAAACCAGCCTCTACCGTTATCGGTGGGCTGGTTTTGTTTTTTGGATTTAAGCGTCACAGCGGACAAGCCTCATGCCCTGTCCGTATAGCACGCATAATCCCGCACCCTTTTTTAGCCTTTGTGCGAAAAAGTTTCTTCCTGTACGGACAGCATATATGCTGTCCGCTGTCTCTATCCGTCCACCAATCACCCTGCCTAGATTTCAAATTGTTGACAGTGTAAACATTTCGGTGTACTGTGTTGTGAGTTGACAGTGTAAACATTTCCCGATTAACCACAGCACAGGGACACCCAGCCATGACCCAGACCGCCACCGCCTCTACCGCTTCACCCCACCGCAGGCCGGACGCTTGGCGCGCCAAGTATGGTCCGTGGGCGGTCATCACCGGCGCATCCGATGGCATCGGGCGTGCTTTTGCGCTGGCCGCCGCCGAAAGTGGCCTCAACGTCGTGCTGGTGGCACGCCGCCGACCGCTGTTGGAGGCGCTGGCCGCCGAAATCAGCCGTCTGTACGGCGTCGAGGCGCAGGTGGTGGCCGCTGACCTGTCCAGTCCCAATGGGGTGGAGCAGGTGGTCAGCGCGACGGCGCGGCTGGATGTTGGTTTGCTGGTGGCATGCGCGGGTTACGGCACGACCGGTCGCTTCACCGAGGCTGACCTGACGACCGAGCTGGATATGTTGATGGTCAACTGCCGCGCTGTGGTCGAGATGGCGCACCACTATGGCCAGCGTTTCGCCCAGCGCGGGCGCGGCGGCGTGGTGATGATGGGGTCGCTGTTGGGCTTTCAGGGCGTGCCGATGTCGGCGCATTACGCCGCGACCAAAGCGTTCGTCCAGTCGCTGGCGGAAGGGCTGCACCTTGAGCTTGCGCCGCTGGGCGTCGATGTGCTGTCGTCTGCGCCCGGCCCGACCCGCAGCGGGTTCGCTGACCGCGCCAATATGCAGATGGGCATGGCCGACCAGCCTGAAACGGTAGCCAAATCTACCCTCGACGCACTGGGTCGCACCGTAACCGTCCGCCCAGCGTTTGTCGCCAAGTTCCTTGGCTATTCGCTGGGGATGCTGCCGCGCGGCCTGCGCTCGCGCATCCTAGGCCGCACCGTCGCAAGCATGATAAGGGAGTGAGGGGGATGCCCCTCAGAGTTTGCAAATATTTTTAACATCAGCGGACAGGGCATGCCCTGTCCCTACAAGAAGGATTATCTCGCACCATTTTACCTGTGCGCGAGAGGATTTCTTCCTGTACGGACAGCATATATGCTGTCCTTGATGTCCATCCGCCCAATTTGCCAACACCCTCTCATCACTCGCCTCTTATCACTACAAAAAGGATTCAAAATGTCACCGATTTTCAGCGGGCGCTACGCCGCCCAAGCCGATGAGCCGTTCGTCGTGTTCCTGATTGGTATCAATATCAATAAGCTGTGGGCGATTCATCAGTGGGGGCCGGTCTTTAGCGCGATGCTGCCAATGGTGAATGAACTGCGCGCCCACCCCGAAAAAGGGATGCTCGACAGCCGGACCTACCTGTCCTTTCCGACCATCCTGCTGGTGCAGTACTGGCGCTCGTTTGAACACCTCGAAGCGTTCGCCCGCAACCCAGATGACCTGCATATCCCGGCATGGAAACGCTTTTACCAAGAGGCCAGCAAGACCAACGCCGTCGGAATCTTCCACGAGACCTATCTGGTCGGTGAAGGGCAGTATGAGGCAGTCTATGCCAACATGCCGCGCTACGGTCTGGCGAAGGCGACCACCCATGCCCCCGCCACCGGCAAACGTATGACGGCGCGCCGCCGCTTGGGGGGCGACAATCAGCCAGCGGTCGAGTTGGAGGCCGCCCAGTGATATGATGGGCGGGCAGAGGTGATTCATTCCAGCGAGGCAGACCCATGACCACCGAAAAACCCAGCCTGCGTGAGCTGTGCGTGCGTGAGGCGCTCGCCATCATTGAGGCCGACGGGCTGGAAAACCTCAGCCTGCGCGAGGTGGCGCGGCGGCTGGGCGTCTCGCACCAAGCGCCCTACCGTCACTACCCCAGCCGTGACCATCTGTTGGCCGAGGTCATCCGCCGCGCTTATGAAGGGTTCGCGGTTTACCTCGATTCGCACCGGTTGAACGGCCACCCGTCCGCCGATTTACACGCGATGGGTGAGGCCTACCTCCGCTACGCACTGGCGCACCCGCTGCAATATCGCCTGATGTTCGGGACATCGCTGCCCGCCCCGGCGCAGCACCCTGATATGCTCGCCAGTGGCCGCCACGCCTTTGACCTGCTGCGCCACGCGGTCGAACGGCTGCATGACCAACGCGGCGGCGCAGACTTGGCGACGGTCGAGAAGGATGCCCTGTTCATCTGGTCGGCGCTGCACGGCCTCGCCGGAATCTTACAATCTGGCGCGCTGGCGACGCTCGACCTGTCTGAGTCGGTCACATCGGGCATGGTCGCGCACACCTTCCAGCGCATCGGCGTGGCGTTGGGCGATTAACCCAAGCTGGGCGCTCCCGCAGACTCCGGCGGGGTCACGAACTCTGCCAGCATCCGCCCGATTTCCAGCGGCAGGCGGCGCTTGTAGTCCTTGAACGACTCATTCTGGTTTTGGCCGTGGATGGTGTAGGTATAGCTCTCGTGAATGACGCCGGTCGTCACGACCATCTCTGGCTCCCAGCTCTTGAGTTCACGCCAGACGCCGCCCTCGTAGCGGAACAGTTGGAAGACAATTTTGACCTCGCCGTGTTCCCCGCGCAGGCGCATGTCCAGCGCGATGGGCAGCACGGCGCTGCGTTCGGTGATGCGCTTGGCGAGGGCGTCGCCCAGCTTGCGGGCGACGGGCGTGACGCGCTTCTCGACGGTAGCGGCGCGCCGGTCCGCGTCCTCCATTGCCAACAGTTTACGGTCATGTGCCAGCTTATCGAGTGCCCGCACCGCGCCCGCGTCGGCCAACGTCACGCTGCGCGACACCCGCCCGTACTGGTCATACTGTGAGAGGCGGACGGCGGTCAATGTCCAGCCGTCAAGGTACTGGCCGTCGGCGTTGACCAACAGCTTGACCGCCCCCACCGCCTGTGGGGTCGGGGCGGCGCTGAGGAGGTTGCTTTGCGCGGCCATCTGCCAGCCGTGACGGACGCCCGCCTCACTGCCGGGGTCTACCGGCGGAATGGTGGCGTAGGGCGGAAGCTGTGTCCCGAAGGTAGGCGGTTTGCGCGTCAGGCGGCGCAGCAGCAGGATGGGCAGCAGCAGAATCAACAGCACGCCCAGCGCAATCCCGCCGAGGAAGGCCAGCTCATCCACCGTGGGGTTGAGCAGGTCGATTCGGATGTTAAACACCGGGATGGTGACGAAAAATGAGCCGCTGCCGTCCGCACCGTTCCCTGTGAAACAGGCCGCTGGCGGCTGAGGGATGACAAGGTTCTGTTGCAGCGCGGGTGTGTCGCCGTATTCGACGCCATTGTTTAGGACATCGATGAGGAATAACTGTTCGCCGGGCGCGACCCCCTGTAGGCTGGCCGACAGCTCGAAAACTGGCGTGCGACCGACCTCGACTGGCGGCACGGTGATGACCGCCAGCTCGCCGCTGGTGGTGCTGAGGACGAGCTGCACGGTTTCGGTGCTAATACCGCCAGTATTATTCACCCCGACCGAGAAGCTCACGCGGCACTGGTCTGGGGTGATGCCCCCATCAATGAGGGTCAGCCGGTAGCGCGGGGCGGCCTCCTGTGCGAAGGCGGCGGGCGCGGTCAACAGGGCAAGGACCAGCCCCAGCAGGAAGAGCAGTCGTGGGTATGGGAACATAGGGCGTCCTGAGGCGTTTGGGTTAAAGCAGGGTTTCTAAAACGATACAGCAAAATGACCGCCTAACGCAAACCCCGCACGGTCAGCGCCCAGCGTTCGCCTACCCAGCGTAGGGTAGTTCTTATGCGCGGCGAAGCCCCTCAAGGTACGGGACGAGTTCCTGCGGCGAAATTGGCTTGAGCAGGTAGCCGTCGAAGCCGTGGTTGAGGACATCGCCCTCGGTGTCGGTGGTGTAGTAGGCGGTGGTCGCCACCACTGGGCAAGCGAGGCCGGGGTACGTGGCGCGGATGGCTTGTAACACGCGGTAGCCGTCGGTATTGGGCAAGAAGATGTCCAGCACAATCACATCGGGGCGGTAGCCGTCCAGTACCGCCAGCGCCGAGGCTTGGTCTTTGGCGACGCGCAGGGTGTGTCCGTAGTGGTCGAACACCATGCGAAACAGTTCCTGCACATGCACGTCATCATCGACCAGTAACGCAGAAAACGTCCCCATCGGTTCCCCCAGAGATTATCGCATCAAAATATTTCGTGATGCGCTTATTGTCGCCCAAGCTGGGCCATTGGTGTAGGGTGGCTAATCCATCATCCGCCCGCGCATGTCGAGGTACTCCTCAACAATCTTGCGGATGGTCTCCATGATGGTCGGGACATCGACCGGCTTGCTGATGTAGCCGTTGAACCCCGCCGCAATCATGCGCTCCCGGTCACCAGCCATTGCATGGGCGGTAATGGCGATAAGTACCATGTCGCTCTGGTCGGGGTTGGGCAGTTCGCGGATATGGCGCAGCACATCGTAGCCGGACAGCACCGGCATACGGATGTCGAGCAGCGCAAGGTCATAGACGTTCTGGCGCATGGCCTCCAGCGCGGCCTGCCCACTCTTGAGGCTGGTCACTGTCGAGCCGTGGAAGCCCAATACCATCTCTAAGACGCGCAGGTTGTCGGGTTCGTCATCGACCAGCAGGATATTCCAGTCCTTCGGGTTGGATGTCAGCATGGGTGTCTCTTTAGACCTCTCTCGCCTCTAGGCGCTGGGGTAGGGTTACGGTGAAGGTGCTGCCTTTATCGACCTCAGACTGGACGCCGACGCGCCCTTGCATGGCCTCGGCAAGACTGCGGACGATGGCTAGACCCAGCCCCGTCCCCTCGTATTCGCGGCGGTCGGTCTCATCGACCTGACGGAACGTCTCGAAGATATTGCGCTGTGCTTCTAGTGGGATGCCGATGCCGGTATCGCGCACCTTCAACACCCAATCACGTCCATCACCTGTCACATTGACATACACGCCGCCCTCATGGGTGAACTTGATGGCATTGCCGAGCAGGTTGGTGAGAATTTGGTTGACCTTGCGGACATCGGTCAGCACGACTTCCGGCGCGTCCGGCGCAAACTCAACCTCTAGGGCGATGCCCCGGTTGACCGCGAGGCTGCGCATCGCCGCGACGCCTTCTTCAACGAAGTGGCGCGGGCGCGCCTCGGTCGCGGTCACGGCAATCCGACCCGACTCAATCTTGGCGAGGTCGAGGATGTCGTTAATCACGTCGCGCAGGCGCTTACCATTGCTCTCGATGCGCTGGAGCAGCTCGATTTGCGCCGGTTCGAGCGGAGTCCCGCCTTTGACCATGCCGCTGCTCAGGATGCCGCTGAAGCCGAGGATGGCGTTGAGCGGCGTCCGCAGTTCGTGGCTCATGTTGGCGAGGAAACTGCTCTTGGCTCGCGCCGACTCAAGGGCTTGGTCGCGGGCGCGGATTAGCTCACCCGCAATCTGGTTGAACGAGACGGCAACCTCGGCCAGTTCGTCACGGGTACGCGGCTTGAACCCCCAGTCACGGTCGCCGCGTACCATGTGACGCGTGGCAGTGGCGAGGTCGTCAATCGTCCGGCGTACCGACAGGTAGAACGCGAGGACAAGGTAGAACGCCAGCAGCAGCATGATGATGACCACGGCTGCCACGGTCGTGAAGGTGGTGTTGTAAGCGTCGATGCGCGTCCGCAGGAGTGCATCCAGTTCTGCCGAGGCCATGTCGCGGAAACCGAACAGCATATCGAGTGTGTCTGCAGAGGCACGGTAGAAACCGGCGGGGTCGTCGTAGTCGAAGCGCTCATCCAACTGGGCGCGGAAGGCTGGGGCGCGACCGAGAATCTCGCGGCTGGTGGTATACAGATAGGACAGCACGCGCTCGTTATAGGCCGCAATCATCGGCTGTGCAGTGTCGCGCAGCGCCGCGTTGACCTCGAAGGCATATTCCAGCCCCTCAAGGTTGTTGCGTAAGCTGGTGTAGATTAGCTCCTCATAGGTGACGAGCAGGGTGGTGTCCTGCAAGCGCAGGCCGCGCCCAGAGAACGCGGTGATGACCTGCGCGTTGACCTCATTAATGTAGGTCGCCATCAGTGGGATGGTCGTCACCACGGTGTCCATGTAGTAGTAGCTGTCGATGTCCGGGTCGAGGATGAGGTTAGAGGTGTTGCCAACGCGGGTCATCAAGCGCAGTAGGCCACGGGTGAGCGCGTCGGCGCGTTCGCTGCGCTGACGGGCGTTGAGCGTCGCGTACTCAGCGATGAAACTGCTGAGGTCGGCACGCACCGCCGCCCACGCCTCACTGGAATCGAGCAGCGCCCCATGCTGCGCGTCCACGGCATCGACCGCTGCCACCGCCACCCCCATGCGCCCCGGCAGCGATTCGCGCTCGGCCAATAGCTCTGGGTCATCCAGCGCCTCGGCCACCGGCGCAAGCGCGATATAGCGCAAGGTCAGGTCGAGCAGGTCAGCCAGCGGGTCGAGGTACATCAACCCGACGCGCTCATTGGATGAGAACTCGATGTTAGAGAGCATCTGGTTACGGAACTGAAAGCGCAGCACCGCAAACGGGATGAGGACGAAGATTGCAACCAGCACGAACTTCTGTAGGTATTTGAGCTGGTCTAGCACCGCAATAGCTGGTCGGAAGAGACTGTTTATCATAAGCGCCGCCCCTCAGGTGGGTGGGATGCGTGAAGTAGATTGGAGTTAAAGCGACGATTAGAGTATATCGATTTTGTTACAATTTGACCATTAACCTGCGCATTAAGCCGCCCAAAACAAGTTATGTATTGCAGTATATTGCATAAAAAT